>JAJPJU010000314.1 GCA_021324035.1 Spartobacteria bacterium
AAAGTGGATTAGACAACTTGTTCCCGAACGGGTCGGTAGCTCAATCGGTAGAGCAGCGCCCTTTTAAGGCGTTGGTTCCGGGTTCGAGTCCCGGCCGACCCACGTTCCTCCCATGGCTTACGTTTACATTTTGCGCGGCGCTTCCGGCAAATATTACATCGGGTCGACGAACAACTTGGAACGCCGACTTTCGGAACATCATCGCGGTAGCAATCACACAACCCGGAGATTCGGTCCACAAGTTGAACTCATTGTTTCAAAGGAATTCGCATCGAGGCGCGAAGATTCGAGCGAATTCTCAAGCTAAAGAAGAATCCACGTCTCGCAGTCTTCGCGCTGCAGGCGCACGTTTGAAGTGATAGAGCAGCCCCGAAGGCTTTCGGGGTTGGTTCCGGGTTCGAGTCCCGGCCGACCCACGTTCGTGGCTAAAGAATCTTCAATAAATCGCGGAGCGAGTTGCGGCCGCGATCCAGCTTGAACACCGATAGCCCGGCCGCCGTGGCGGCATTCCAATCGCGCTCCGGATCGTCGCCTGCATGCAACGTTTCGTTAGGCCGCAGTTTCATGAGCGCCAGAGCCCGCCGAAAAATTTCCGGGTCCGGCTTGTCGGCGCCGATTTCGCTCGAGACAAAAACGTGCGAGAAAAATTTCGAAATGCCGAGATGCTCCAGAATTATCCGCAATCGTCCGTCGAAATTTGAAACGACAGCCAGCAGGAACCGTGGCCGCAGTTCTTCCAAGACATCGATGACCTCGGGGTAAAGCTCCCAGACGCCGGCCTCGGCGAAGTGTTCGTAGGCGATTTCGAAAAAGTTGTCGCGATCCGGTTCGCTCAGTGCGGGCGCGATTTTGGTGAGAACTTTTTCCACGATCTGGCGCCACCAGGCTTTATCGTCGTCTTCGCGCGGACCATCAATTGGCTCCCGCACCGGCATTGAACGCCACGCTTTGTGGAACTCGGAATCGAGTTCGCTGGCGCCAAGCTTCAATCCAAGTTCGCTCGCAACCAGCGCATAATGATGGCCGACGTTGTGGGTCAAATAGAACAACGTGCCCATCGCATCGAAAAAGATGGCTTTCGGCGGAGGCTCGATTTTGTTTTCTTTAGGCATGAATCCGGCAAGTCGATGGAAGGTCGCTTTCCTCGTTCTCGCAAGTTTTGTTGCGGGCGCGGTTACGGGCGCATTCCTGGTCATGGGATCGGCCAAGGACGAGATGCGGCGCCAACGCGATCCGCTGCGCTGGTTCAGCAGCACGCCGGAGCGTTGGCGGACTGAGATGAACCTCACGCCGGACCAGGACCAGAAAATCCGGCCAATTCTGCAGCAGATCGATGACGAGCTGACGAATCGGCGCGGGGTCGATCTTCGCGAAACCGAAGGCATTCTCTCCCGTGGTGAAGACCGAATCGCTGGAATTCTGACACCGGACCAGCGGCCGCGGTTGCACCAGACGTTCGAGCAACGCCGGCAGCGACTCCGCGATTGGATGGGCGTGAACGATCAGACGCAGGTGGATTCGCTTGTGTCGCCGGCTCCATCGTCGCGTTGAGAGCTGGAAACCACATTTGATTTCCTGCGAGTTGGACAATCGCGCAACAACATCGGATTAATCTTCATGCTTCCGGTAGAGCATAATGATCCGATCAACGCGCAGATCCTCGCGATTTCAGAGGATAAGATTGAAGGGTTCGTGCGCGAACCGTTCGAAGAGATCGCGCGTCGTTCAGGCGTGGATGTCGATACGGTGATGGCGCGGATCGCGGCGATGCTCCGTGCGAAAACGGTTCGGCGCGTCCGGCAAACATTGCTTGCGACCAATCTCGCCGACGGCGCGCTGGTGGCTTGGAAAGTTCCGGAAGAAAAGATCGATAGCGCGTTTGATTGGATGTTTCAGCAAGACCCATTTTCGGGTCACGTCGTTGTGCGTTCTACCGACACGGTGACTGCCGGGTCGGAATACAAGCTTTGGACCACAGTGAAAGTGCCGCATGGGTTTTCGCTTGAAAAACATTGTGAACTTCTGGCCAAAAAAATCGGCGCCCAAAAATTTCGCATTATGCCGGCGAAAGGAATTTTCACTCTTGGGGTCGGTCACGTTCGCCGGAAGACAGTCGAGCCCGGTGAAAAATCGGACCAATCGGCGAAGATGATCAAGGTTGAGGCGGCGAACCTTGACGACCGGGAATGGGATATCTTGCTCGCGTTGAAGCGGGAATTTTCCCCGGAAGAAATCCGGCTGAATCCGTGGGCGTCGCGCGCAGCGGAAGCGAACGTGACTCTGGAGGAATTCTTTCGCGTTGCCGAAGATTTGAGCGCGCGAAAAATTATCGGACGATTTTCCACTTTCCTTGAGCACGTGAAACCGTCGCAGGCCGGAGTCCGAGTCACCCGTTTCAACGCCCTGTTTCATTACGCGGTGCCGCCCGGACGCGAAATCGAAGCCGGCGGCGAGGTGGGACGTCATCACATCTTGACGCATTGTTATTGGCGCGAAGGCGGTCCCGAATTCAACAACGTCAATATCATGGCGGTCGCGCACGGCACTGAAAAACCGCGACTGCTCGAACACAAGGCGGCGATCGACCGGCATCTTGCCAGCTGTGGGATTCCGGTTTCTTACACGAACGTATTTTGGGGCGGACGCAGCGAGATCAAGCCATCCGAAATTTCCCCCAAAGTCTACCGCGACTGGCTTGCTCGAATATGACCGCCGCGGTGGCGGACGGGTCGCCTGCAACTTTTGATTCGGTTCGCAACCGGCACGTTCGCCTCCATAAATGAAGGCCCTCATAGAAAAACTTCGCAACCAACTGGATCTCACCAGCGGTGATATCGAGCTCGGGGTCGTCCAATTGTTGTCCGATCAGATCGACGACGAGTTAAAAGCCGACTTTCTGGTCGCGTTGCACAAGAAAGGCGAGACTGCTGAGGAAATCGTGGCGTTTGTCCACCCGTTAATGAAACGCGCGGTCGATCCAATGATCGATCCGGCGCAGTTGCCCGGACCGATGATCGACATTTGCGGCACCGGCGGCGATGGCCTCAGTTTTTTTAACGTGTCGACCGCCGCAACGT
>JAJPJU010000191.1 GCA_021324035.1 Spartobacteria bacterium
CACTTGTCCGCGGCGAAGAAAATGCAATCGCCCTCTTCGATTTTTAGCTTCGACTTGAGTGCCGCCTTCTCCGCATCGGAAAAGAATTTCACGATCGGCGATTTCCACTCACCGTTCTCGATCTTGATAAACGCGAGACCTTTTGCGCCGAATGTCTTCGCGATCTCAGTGAGTTCATCCACCTGGCCGATTGTGATACCGGCAAATCCTCTGGCGTTGATCGCCTTGACCACTCCGCCTGAATCGATCGCACCGCGAAACACTTTGAAACTGCTCGCGCGAAAATCGTCGCTCAGATCGACCAGCTCCATCCCAAATCGACGGTCCGGCTTGTCGCTACCGAACCGGCCAACCGCGTCACGATAAGTCAGCCGCTCGAACGGCGTTTTGATCTCCACGTTGCGGGCCGCTTTGAAAATTGCGAACAGCATTCCCTCGGTCAGCGCGAAAATGTCCTTCGGCTCAACAAATGATGCTTCGATGTCGATCTGGGTGAACTCCGGTTGACGATCGGCCCGAAGATCTTCGTCTCGAAAACATTTTGCGATTTGGAAATATTTTTCGACACCTGCGACCTGCAGCAATTGTTTGTATTGCTGCGGCGCCTGCGGCAACGCGTAAAACTTGCCCGGCGCCAGCCGGCTGGGGACCAGAAAATCTCGCGCACCTTCAGGAGTGCTTTTCGAAAGAATTGGCGTTTCGATTTCAATGAAGCCTTGGGAATCCAAATAATCGCGGGTCGCTTTCGCTGCCCGATGTCTGATTCGCAAGTTGCGCGATAATTCCGGCCGGCGCAGATCGTAATACCGGTAGGTCAGCCGCAAGTCTTCGTTGTGAATATCCGCATCGATCGGAAACGGGAGATCGTCCGCTCGATTCAGAATTTTTAGATCGTTCGGAATCAGCTCGATGTCGCCCGTCGCCAGTTTGGGATTTTCAGTTCCAGGCACGCGCGGCGCGACCTTGCCCGACACTTGAATCACATCTTCGCTTCGCAATCCATGGGCTTGCTTCGCCAGCGCCGCATTTTCCTCGGGACGAAATACCACCTGGGTCAAACCCTCGCGATCCCGCAGATCGATGAAGATCACGCCACCGTGATCGCGCGAAACATGAACCCAGCCGGCAAGGGTGGCGTCCTTGCCGATGTCGGTTTTGCGAAGCGAATTGCAGTCGGTCGTACGATACATGATCAAACGGAGCCGGAGACAGTGAAGAATTTGGCGACGCTGTCCAGTAACGCGTCGTTTGGAATCAATGATTCCTCGCGGGCGTCGAGGTTTTTTATCTTCACCTGCGGCCACTCATCGCCGTAAAGCAACGCGATCCGCGCTCCGGCATTCTCGGCGTTTTGAAATTGTTTGCCGACCTTTTCGGCCGTCAGCGGATAATCGACCCGATAACCGCGGTCTCGCAGCTCCTGAATTTGTTCGAGCGCGTCGGCCCGGCGCTGCTCCTTGGCGATCACCACATAAATGTCGATCCGGTTTTGATTTCTGATCGCAGTTTCAAGCTTTTCGCGCGACGCCGCCCGTTCGCCCAACAATTCGCCAAGGACAACGTCACCCATTGCGAAACCGAGCGCGGGCATTGAAACAGCGCCATCGCTTAACTGACCGATCAACTTGTCGTAGCGCCCGCCACCCGCAATCGCTCGCAGTTTTCCGGCGCGATCGAAAACTTCGAAAACGGTGCCGGTGTAGTAGGCGAGCCCGCGAACAATCTTGACATCGATGTCGACGAATCCGGCGAGGCCTCGGGCACCGAGTCCATCCACCAGCCGATCGAGTTTTCCGCTGCGGCCGCCCTTATCGAAAATCGAAAATACCGGACCGGCGAGGTTGCCCAGCTTTTCTTCGGTCTTTTCGCGCGGCTCGCGTCCGGATTTATCGATGATTTGTAAAACCTCTTCCCACCGCTCCGCCGGAAGTTCCTGTTGCTGCAGGAAATCGGTCCAGAATTCGCGGTCGCTTATTCGAACGACAAAGTCCTGCTCGGTGAGTCCGAACGAACGGAGAATATCAATACAGAGCGCGATCAGCTCGATGTCCGCGGCGAAATCAGTTTCTCCGATCACGTCGCAGTTCAGTTGATAATGTTCGCGCAAACGGCCGCGCTGTTGCTTTTCGTACCGGAAAAATTGGCCGATTGAAAACCACTTGAGCGGCTTCTTGAATGCGCGCTCGTGGGCCGCGACCACCCGGGCCAGCGTCGGCGTCAGCTCCGGACGCATTGAAACTTCGCGATCGCCCTTATCGATAAAATTAAACAGTTGATCGACAATTTCGGAGCCACTTTTTTTCTTGTAGAGCTCAGTCGGTTCCAGAACCGGTCCGTCCCATTCCACGAAACCGTAGCGGCGAGAAATCTCCCGCCACCGAGCGAAAATGTAGTTTCGCGTGGCGCAGTCCTCGGGCAAAAAATCTCGGAAACCTGGAAGCGTCTGCATTTTTAAAACCGGGCAGCCGACTCGGCGCGAACCATTTGTGGCGCGGCGGTCGAATAAACGGCCGCCGCCGGGAGTCAAACTTCTTCACAACAAAGAGCATTGAGTAACCAATGCAAAGACAACTATGAAAAAAACTACATTAAAGAAATTATTGGCCGTGGCTTGCGGCTTCGTCGCCGTGAGCGCATTTGCCCAGACTTCAACAACTGTCACCACCAAGGACGGCGCCGCGGGGACTACCGTCAGTGAGACGAGCACAACCACAGCGACCGTAACCTTCGCGACCTATACGCCTGGCTCCGATTACTTCACCTTCGAGTCGAGGGGAACGACGGGAGCACCGGCGAAATACTACTACGACCGCAACACCACGGTGCTTGATCCGGAAGGTCGTACCGTAACGTGGTCTGCCGTCCGTCCGGACATGCCGGCGACGGTTTACTATGTTCGGGAAGGGGATCGCATGATTGTCCGCAAAGTCATCCTGACTAAAGCGCCGAATGTGATCGAAAAACAAACGACGACGACAACCACGACCACGAACGAAAAAGAACATCACTAAACGAACGTTGATAGTTGGTTAGGATTCAAAGCGCTCGCGAAGAAATTCGCGGGCGCTTTTTTTCTAACTCAATCGCCGTAGCCGCGCGGAAATTTCTGGTGCCAGTTCCAGGCACTTTCCAGAATGGTATCGAGCGATTCAAACTGCGGTTGCCAGCCGAGTTCCCGCTTTATTTTTTCCGACGAGGCAATCAGGCGCGGCGGATCTCCCGGGCGCCGCGGTTTTTCCACTACGTTGATTTTTCGGCCGCTGACCTTCCGGCAGGAATCGATCACCTGTCGGACGCTGGCG
>JAJPJU010000288.1 GCA_021324035.1 Spartobacteria bacterium
CGGCGCCGGCGCGAAGAAATACATCGACGATCTCGTTTCCGGCATTCAGCCGAAGTTCGCAGCCGAAGTCGCCGAGATTCAAAAGATGAAAGCGGCCGACACCAAAGATCCGAACGCGAAAATCGGCGTCTGGGACTGGCGTTATTACGACAACCAGCTCGTGAAACAGAAATACGCCGTCGACAAGGAAGCTTTGAGAAACTTTTTCCCGTTCCAAAAAGTCGTCGATGGAATGTTCAACATCTACCAAAGCATCTTCGGACTGAAGTTTGAAAAAATCGCCGCGCCCTACAAATGGATCGACGACCTCCAGCTTTACATGGTCACCGACGCCGCGACCGGCGAGCCGCTCGGGATGTTTTATCTCGATATGTTTCCGCGCGAAGGAAAATTCAATCACTTCGCCGAATTCAGCATCACCGGCGGCAAATTGCTTTCCAATGGCAAATATCAGCGGCCGGTTTGCGCGCTCCTTTGCAATTTCCCGCCGCCAAGCGCGGACAAGCCGTCGCTCATGACTCACTCGGACGTGGAAACGCTGTTCCACGAATTCGGACATTGCCTGCATGAAATCACGACTCGCGCGAAGTCCGGGCGCTTTGCCGGTACCCACGTTCCCGGCGATTTTGTCGAAGCGCCGTCGCAAATGCTGCAAAACTGGGTTTGGGACAAGAAGGTGCTCGATACCTTCGCCGCCGATTATCGCGATCCTTCCAAGAAAATTCCCGCCGACATCATCAAGAAGATGAACGACGCCAAGAAAGCGACCGCCGCGATTTTCTATCGCCGGCAATTCGCGTTTGCCTCGCTCGATCTCGCGATGCATGACGCGCATTCGGAAGGCGCGCAGTGGGACTGCGTAGACATTTCCAATCCCGTTCTTGAGAAAGTCTTCCTCCCGATCGAGCCGAGCACAACCATGGTGACTTACTTTGGCCACATGAATGGTTATGACGCCGGCTATTACGGTTATGCCTGGGCGGACGCGATCGCTGCCGACATGGGGACCGTTTTCGAAAAAGCGCCTCAAGGTTACCTGGACAAACAAGCCGGAATGAAGTTGCGGAAAGAGATCTACGAACAGGGCGACGGCCGCGACGTCGCGGTCTCGATCGAGAAATTCCTCGGCCGGAAACAATCGGTTGAGCCGTTCTTGAAGAAGATTGGTGTCAAAGGCGGCGGCGACGATAAAAAAGCGCCCGGCCCGTCCAAAGAACAGCACTGATTTTGTTGTAGAGGCGCTTGTGCCAAGCGCCTATCTTTGTAATTCGGTGCTTGAGAACAAGCACCGCTACAACGCTTCTCTTATGAACACACGCCGCTTGTGTTACTTGGTCGTATTCGCATTCACCTTTCCCCTGCTCGCTCAGGACAAAGAGGCCGAGAAACTCAAACCCGCGCTCGACCTCATCACTCCGGACGCGCTGCTTTCTCATATCAAAACCCTGGCGTCGGATGAATTCGAAGGCCGAGCGCCGGGATCAAAAGGCGAAGAGCTCTCAATCAAATACATCGCCGATCAATTCAAGTCGATCGGGCTTAAGCCGGGAAACCCCGATGGCACTTATTTTCAGGAGGTACCGCTCGCCGGAATCAAAAGCGATCCGAAGATGCAATTCGTGGTGAACGGCAAACCGCCGATGGATTTAACGGTCGCCGATGATTTCGTCGCGTCATCCGCGCGATTGCAAAACGAAATCAAGGTCGATAATTCCGATATCGTTTTTGTCGGTTACGGCGTCGTCGCGCCGGAATACGGCTGGGACGATTACAAAGGCGTCGACGTTCACGGCAAAACGATCCTGATGTTGATCAACGATCCAGCCGTGCCCGATCCGAAAGATCCGTCGAAGCTGGACGACAAAATGTTCAAGGGACGCGCGATGACTTATTACGGACGCTGGACCTACAAATACGAAATCGCAGCGCAGAAGGGCGCTGCCGCGGCGATCATTATTCACGAAACCGAACCTGCCGCCTATCCTTGGCAGGTTGTGAAATCGAGTTGGTCGAAGGAAAACTTCGAGCTCGATAATCCTGACAAGAACATGGGCTCAGTCGCGGTCCGTTCGTGGATCACGCTCGATGTGGCCAAAAAGCTTCTGGCCGATTGCGGTCAGAATTTCGACGCCCTGAAAAAGACCGCGATCACCAGGGAATTCAAACCAGTGGCGTTAAATGCGAAGGCGAATATCGATATCAAACAAGCGGTTCGCTCGTTCAAATCGCACAACGTGCTTGGAATGCTGGAGGGCACGGATCCAAAACTGAAAGATGAATACCTCATCTACAGCGCGCACTGGGACCATCTCGGCAAGCATCCGGAGCTTCAGGGCGATCAAATTTTCAATGGCGCGGTGGACAACGCGTCCGGTGACGCCGCTGTTCTCGCCCTCGCGAGCGCGTTGGTAAAAGCCGAGCCGCCACCGGCCCGCTCGATTTTGTTCATGTGCACGACCGCGGAAGAAGCCGGCTTGTTAGGCGCGAAATGGTACGCCGAGCATCCACTTTATCCACTCGCGAAAACCGCGGCCGACATCAACATCGACAGTATGAACGTCTGGGGCAAAGCGCGCGACGTTGAAGACACCAGCTACGGTTTTTCCGACATGGACGATATGCTCGCCGATCACGCAAAACATCAGGGCCGGTCCACCATCCCGAATCCGCGCCCCGAGAAGGGAAGTATTTACCGGGCTGATAATTTCGAATTTTCCAAAGTCGGCGTGCCGTCACTTTACATCGGCAAAGGCGAACATTTGATGTCACGTCCGCCCAACGGCGCGCTCCGCGGGGACGAATTCGATTTGAAGGATTATCATCAGCCAAGCGACGAAGTTCATCCCGATTGGGACCTCTCCGGCACAGTCCAGGACGTCGACCTTCTTTTCGAAGTCGGCTACCAGGTCGCCAACGCCGCCAAATTCCCGGAATGGAAAGCCGGCAACGAATTCAAGCCAAAGCGCGACGCGATGATGAAGAAGTGAGCCACAAATGAACCGGATTCGGCGGCGGCCCGCCAGGTAGCGGCGGCTCACCGAGCCGGACTGGCACGGTCAGTCGCCTCTACCTTTTTGCTTCGACATGACAAAAGTGTAGAGGCGCTTGTGCCAAGCGCCTGTCTACCTAATTCGGCGTTTGACACAAACGCCGCTACAACGTCTTCGTGCTTCTCGAATCTGCGAAAATCTGCGTCAATCTGTGGATTAAATGCTTGTAGATTTCGTCATTGGCGGAACCCAGAAGGGCGGGACATCGGCGCTGGATTCGTTTTTGCGACAGCACCCGGAGATTTGCATGCCGGCCACCCGCAAGGAGCTGCACTTTTTCGATCGCGAAGAGGAAAACCGCGATTACAAAGAATACCACGCTGCCTTTAAGCCGAAAGGGCAACATCGCGTGATCGGCGAAGCGAGCCCGATCTACATGTATTGGGAAACCGCGCCGTATCGGATTTGGAAATACAATCCGAAGATGAAATGGATCCTCGCGCTGCGAAATCCGGTCGAGCGCGCGTTCTCAGCCTGGAACATGGAAACGAAGCGCGGCAAAGAGAAACTCCCATTCACCGAAGCGATCGAACGCGAAGCGGAACGCTGCCGCGAAGCGTTACCGTTGCAGCATCGGGTTTATTCGTATGTCGATCGCGGCTTTTACGCGCATCAGGTCCGACGATTGTTTAACATTTTCGGCCGCGACAGCGTGCTTGTTCTATTAAGCAAGGAATTGCGGAACGAACATCAGAAGACGTTGAGGCGCGTTTTCGAATTTCTCGGCATCGATTCGTCCTTCGTTCCGCCGCAGGCGAGCGTCTTCGAACAGGAATACGCGGACGAAATGGATAGTCAGTTGCGAGCGCGGCTAAGCAAAACGTTCTATTTTGACGTAAAGGAACTGGAAACGTTACTCGGACGTAAGTTATCGACGTGGTATGATCAACAAGCTTAGGATTTTGGCGCATGCCGTCTCAAAATTCGAAGCTCGAAATCCGAAATCCGAAACAATCTTTCAAACTCGAATGTTCAAAACGGCTGGGTTTTGAAATTTCAGCTCTTGGTAATTCGAATTTGTTTCGATATTCGATATTCGGATTTCGGATTTGATCGGATATGAGTCTCCCGATTCCCATTTTGAGCGTCCTGATCGGCGCTGTCGTTTTATTTTTCGGACGGAAACTGTTCTGGCTGTGCGTGGCGGCGATTGGATTTGCTGCCGGCATGGAAGTCGCGCCGCAGCTGATGCACGAGCCGACGCCAATCCTGCAACTTAGCATCGCACTTGTCTTCGGATTCGTCGGCGCATTGTTGGCGATGTTTCTTCAAAAAATCGCGATCGCGATTGCCGGATTTTTGGCCGGCGGGAAACTTGCCGCCGGGTTAATGGCCGCATTCGTCGTTGAAAGCGCCAACCATTATTGGATCACCTTTATCATCGGCGGAATTATTGGTATGATTCTGCTGTTGTCGTTGTTCGATTGGGCGTTGATCGTGATGTCCGCGGCCGTCGGGGCCTATTTAATCAGCCACACCGTCACATTGCCGCCAACCGGGACGACGTTGTTACTTGTCGGGCTGGCCATCGTCGGAATTACTGTTCAGGCCTCGGCATTTCGTCGCAGAGCGGTCGCGTAATGTCCTAATAATTGTAGGGCGTCTCTGCGAGACGCCATTCGAGCAACGCCGTCTGGCACAGACGGCCTACAACAGCAACATTCTAAAGCGCAGTCTGGCCCGGGCGACCTCCAACGCATTTAGTGCTGACAAAGCGCAGACCGAAATGGGAGAATCTGGACCATGAACTCACAACGAAACGGTTTGCGGCTTGCGTCGTTGATTTTTGCGATCGTTGCAATCGCTCATGCGGTGCGGTTGTTTAGGCACACTCCAATTACATTCGGCAGTCACGTCGTTCCGATGGGGCTCAGCTGGGTGGCGCTGATTTTCTCGGGCGTGCTCTGCATTTGGATGTGGCGTCTGGCCTCGGCGGTCCGATAACATCCGGAAGACAACGTTGCTGACCATTCGGGAATGAGACAATCGACCCTTGCCGTCATCTGTGGAGCGGCCCTGTGTGTGATTCTCGCTTATTCGTGGTGTGGCCGAAATCCTCCTACGCCTACGAATATTTTGTCAGTAACGCCGACCCCCGCCCCTCCGTCATCAGCTAGTCCAATCCCGACACCGACGGCCGCAACGAGCGCGTCCGTTTCAGCAACTCAAGCGACGCCGACCCCGACTCCGAGCGCCTCCGCGCCGGTGATCCCTCCAGAGTTCCAAAAAGTCGCGCAAAAAGCGGAGCCTGCGATCGTTGAGCTCACGGTTTTTGACGCGAAAGGGCAACTCCTGCGAAGTGGAACCGGCTTCTACGTTTCCCGTGACGGTCTGCTTGCGACGAGTTTTGATTTAGTCAGCGACGCAGCTTATGGCGTCGCCAAATCGTCCGATGGAAAAATCCGCAACGTGAACGGGCTGATCGATTTTTCGAAAACCAGCGGACTGGCAATTCTTCGCGCCGACACAAAAGTGGGAGTGCCAATTCTTCCACTGCAAAAGAACAGCGAATCAATCGCCGTGAACGCCTGGGGGGTGATTGTCGGCAGCTCGCTCGAGCACAAGGAACAACCGATGGCCGGCGGCATGATCACATCGCGGGGCGCCGATCCGAAAAAGGATCCGTTTCAACTTGGAGGAACAATTCCGGCGGATGCGGCCGGCGCGCCGGTGCTCGACGCAAACGGGGATGTTGTTGGAATCGTCACTGCCGGCGGCAAAAATGAAATCCAGCCGTCAGGCCAGCTCGAACCATTGCTCGCGCCGATAAAAGCGAGCATGCTCGGAAAGTGGACCGCGGCTCCCGCGGAATCGCCTTCCCCCACTCCAACTCCACGAGTCGCCCGGCGCGTTCTTTATAATCCTGCGCCGAAATACCCCTTCGAAGCGCGCTCGATTCGCATCGGACCAAAGCGCGGTAACGGGAAATATCGGGTCACGTTTGGCACTAACGGTTTGGTGAGAAATGTCCAGGTTGTCGAATCCACCGGCCAGCCAATTCTTGATCAGGCCGCAATCGAAGGCTTGCGACAATGGCGCGCCGATCCCGGTCCGAATGATTGGACGGTCCTGGTTCCGATTACGTTTGCGCCTTGATTAGTGGCGAAAATGCCGAATCCCGGTGAAGATCATCGCCATTTTGCGTTCGTCCGCGGCCGCAATCACTTCCTTGTCGCGGACCGAGCCACCCGGTTGAATCGCGCAGGTTGCGCCGGCATCGGCGGCCGCGATTAACCCGTCGGGAAAGGGAAAGAACGCATCGCTGGCGACTGCACTGCCCTTCAGCGAAAGGCCGGCTTCATTCGCTTTCCAGATTGCGATCCGCGATGCATCGACCCGGGACATTTGTCCCGCACCGATTCCAAGTGTTCGATCCGAAGCGGCGTAAACGATTGCGTTCGATTTCACGTGCTTAACGACACGCCATCCAAACAACAACGCGTCCATCTCCTTTTTGGTCGGCTTGCGCTGGGTCACGATTTGTTCGGGATTCTCGGATGCGATATCCGAATCCTGGACCAGCAGCCCGCCGCAAACCGAGCGAATATCAACCATCGGCCGCGCTTCGGCTGCGGACCTCGCGAGCCGGATGAGCCGCAGGTTCTTTTTCTTTTGCAAAAGCGCGCGCGCTTCAGTGTCAAAGTCCGGCGCGATAATTACTTCCGAGAAGATTTCGCTGATCGTTTTCGCAAGTTCTTCGGTGATCGCGCGATTGCAAACGATGATTCCACCGAACGGAGCCTGTTTATCGGTTGCGAACGCTTTCTCCCACGCTTTGCGAAGATCATTATCGGAGCCGACACCGCACGGATTGGTGTGCTTTAGAATCGCCACGGTCGGCTGCGAGAATTCCGCGATCAGGTTCGTGGCCGCGCTGATGTCGAGGATGTTGTTAAAGGAAAGCTCTTTGCCGTGCAATTTCTCAAACTGGTGTTCGAAATCGCCATACAATGCGGCGTTTTGGTGCGGATTTTCGCCGTAACGCAGTTTTGTAACCAGCGGCAGCGACAACGAGAACGATGCCTCGGTGATTTGTTCCCGGTTCAGGTAGTTTCCGATCGTGCGATCGTAGTCGGATGTCTTGATGAACGCCTTGATCGCAAGATGCTCGCGCAGTTTCAATGACGTCTCGCCATTGTTCTCGCGCATGTTTTCCAAAATCGAGTCGTAATCCGCCGGATCGACCACCACTGTGACCGATTCGTAGTTTTTTGCGGCGCTCCGGATCATCGATGGGCCGCCGATGTCGATGTTTTCGATCGCCTCGGCCAGGGTGACGTCCGGTTTTTGGATCGTTTTCTCGAACGGATACAAATTGACGACGACCAGGTCGATCGGCTCGAATCCGCATTCTTTGGCCTCGGCTTCGTGCTTGGCGTTGCCGCGTTTATAAAGCAGGCCGCCATGCACGCGCGGATGCAAAGTTTTTACGCGACCTTCCAAAACTTCCGGGAACGCCGTGAAACTGGAAATGTCGCGCACCGGAATTTTCTCTTTACGCAATAAATCGGCCGTTCCGCCGGTGGAAATAATGTCCACGCCCTGGCGCTCGAGCTCGCGGGCAAATTTGGCCACGCCGGTCTTGTCGGAAACGGAAATTAGAGCACGCGAGATTTTCATGAGGAGCGTGAATTGCGAAATCGTTGCAACGTTACATCGTAAAACCGGTTCACGAATCTCGATTTACCGCGACCGTTCAGCGGTCGAGAATCACGTTCCTGGCCGCCGGGTACAAAACGGGACAGCAGCCAATCGTTTCGCAAAACGCTTTGCTGAAATGACTTAAGCTCGAATAACCGACCTCGGTTGCGGCTTCGGTGACATTGTAACGGCCGGTTCGGAGCAATTCAGCGGCGCGCTCCATCCGGAGCTTGCGAAGATATTGTGGAATCGTCAGCCCGACTTCGCGCGAGAACATGCGACTCAAATAAAACGGACTGCAACCAACTTCCTGCCCCAGCAATTCCAGGGTCAATGGGTTTACCAAGTCCCGCGCGACCAATTCTTTGGCGCGTTCGACTCGTTCCCGCGCGACGCGCTTTTGGCGCTGACAGAAAAACTCCGAATCCTTCGGTTGGAAAAGAAAATGGGCCATCAATTCGAGCGCCTTGCTCTGGTACCAAAGAACTTGAGCAGCTTTCGAAACCGGAGGCGTCGCCAGATTTGCCACAACCCCGCGCTGCTCAATCGACATCGGCCGGATCGGACCGACCACGGCCTCGTTCTTGTCGCCAAAAATTACCCGCCGAATCTGCGGTTCGAGATCGGCCTCGCTTTCGACAAATTGTTTCCGCAAATGATCACGGGAAAACTCGAGCGTCGCGAATTGATGATGGTCGTTGGCGCGACGTGATGCGGGCAGCGGTTCATCTCCAACCGCGTAATAACCGGCCGCCGCCGGCGTGTAGCTGACTTTGGCCGCGCTGCCGACCTCTCCACGACCATCAAGATTTAAACAAAACTCGAGACTGCGCGGATGAAAGGTGCGGCCCCAGTTGAACGGCCGCGCCATTCGGAAATCGTGCCATTCCACAGCGACGCCCATGGATTCCACGTCGCCATAGAGCGGCCGCCACCCTTGCTTCACATCGCGCCAGGCGGCCTTTTCGGCCGCGCATTGAAAACTCATCGCCATCAACTTACGAACGGGGGCGGCCCGAATGCAAGATTGGTTTCTTTTCCTCCAATGTCGCCCGGTCCCACTTTCCCAGGGTGGAGGCCGCGTCATAGGTGCTTTGGGCAAAATCCAGCAACGCCTCGTCTGGTGACTTGGCCGTCCGGACTGCTTCGTAAGGCAGGGTAAATTCTCGCAACTGACTATTATATGAAGCCGCGTCCGGGTTCACCTTTGCCTGGGCAAATCCCGGCGGCTCAGGATAAGAGTAAGAGTAAAAGAGTGCCTCCGGCATCACGTCCGCTCCGGGCCAAAATCCCAGACTGCTGACTTCCTGCGAATAAGCTTCGCGGGTGATCGCGTCCGGCAAATGTGGAATCCCGCCCGGATGCGGCGGCGCTTGTCGACCCGAAAACCGGGTCACCGCGAAATCGAAACTCCCCCAAAAGAAGTGAACTGGACTGCATTTGCCGCAAAACCGGGACCGGAATTTTTTGAAAACTCGATCGGCCTGAACCAGAACGCGCCAAAATCGGTTAGCGTATTCGGCGTCGTAGGTCCGATGTTTGTCATCTTTTTCGAAAGGAATCGGATTCGCGATTTCATTCGGCGTCGTGTCGATCTTTACCGGCAATTCCAATTCATTCAGCGCGGCCATGACCGCGTTGTAAAACTCCGCGACCGTTTGTGGCTTGAGCTGAATCGCGCGCTGGCCGCCGTCACTCTTCAAAATGCGCAAATTGTGATCGATGAAATCGAATCGGATCTCAAACGTATCGGTGCCGTGGGGGATTGGCGATGTCGTGAGGCCGCGCGAAGTAACGTAAAGAGTGACGTGCCACGAATGATTGATCCATGGCGACAGGCTGAGCCTAATTTTGCCGACAACTTGCGTCCACATGTGCAGGGTTGCGCAAGTGTCTTTCCAATCCGCGTAATTTAATTCCGGCCAAGTCATATTCCTTTTCCTGTTCCACTCGCTCCCTACTGCACCCTAAACGCAAAAGCGTCGCCAGGCGCGACCTGTTTATAGATCATCATTATCGAACGGCGCAGCTCCATCGGAGCGGCACGAATCTATTCATATATGATGTCGCTCCCACGGAGCTGGGCAGGCCGACTGAACTTCTATAAACATTTCGCGCCTCACGGCGCTCCTCGGACGTCGCTCAGTTCGCGAAACTAAGACGCAGAGGAAAGATCGTTCACCGATTAATATAGTCCGAAAACGATTGGCGCACGCGCTGGAACATATCGCTCGCCTCATCCTGGGCCCGGTGAAAATATCCGCGCATCTTTTGTCGCACTCCGTACAACGGGCCGTGCTCCTCGTCGTCGCCCTGCTGCTGCTCGTCGTTCGCCACTTCTTCGTCCTGGTGTTCGTGCCGAGGACGCTCGCGATAAACGTGTTCTTCGGTTGCAACATCGTTCATCGTCGTGCCGGCGAACATTCCTTCCGTCCGCGTGACATTGCCGCGATTCGCACCGATGTGAATCGTGCCGACCGGTTGACCGTTCACCTCGTGCAAAGTCACGATCCAGACTGGGTCGCCATGCGGATCGGTGCGAAGGGTGTAACTGGCCGAATCAAATCGCATTCCGGATTTGTCCGCGATGTGGCTGGCTACTTGAAACGCGCCGCTCGAATCCAAATTCAACCGCGTGGTGTTAATCGTCGCGCCTTCGGCCGATCCGACGACTGAGCTCGGCCGATCGGACACGACTTGCCCATTGCGGACGTCGACTTCGCGAAAACCGCCGCGATCGGCGACGACAATTTTCCAAATCTTCGGTTGGGGTGAGCCATGCGTGCCGGTCACAGACACGACGTGATTCACGGCATCGCGATTCGAATGAACCCCGAGCACGCGGAGGGCGTCGTAAGCGGTGAATTGTTCCTGGGCGAGAGCCGGCGTCGCGCAGATGACCAGCGCAACCAATATTTTCCACATGCGCCAGACTGAACATTGGTTTTGCGCACTGTCCATCGCTTTCGCGACGGCCAAGTCGACTCTCGTGCTGCCTGTCCGCCGTAGCCTCCCCGAAGGCGCAGCGATTGCTTTTCCGATCATCGTCACTTAATTGAACGCAATTGTAGGAGACGTTGTGAGCGTCACCTTTATTTAGATAGAACCGAACGACTTCCCCGAAGTTTCGTTTCTGGCGATGAAGAAAGCCCAACTCCAGTTTACCAGCCACACGGCCAACCTGGCAATGATGCGCGACTTTGTGCGCACATTCGTCAACGACTTTCCATTTTCAGAGAAGGACCGCGTGCTGATGGTTCTCGGAATCGACGAAGCCTGCACCAATATCATTCGATACGCCTACGCCATGCGGGACGATCAACCGATTCGATTGTCCATCGAACCCCTGCGCGACTGCATCCGCATTCGATTGCGGGATTATGGAGAGCCGATCTATAAATCTTTGAACGCGATCGGCGCCAACCGTCCCAAGCCGGGCGGCCGCGGGATCAAGTTCATGCGCCAGATCTTCGACAAGGTTGAGTACTGTTACAAACCGCGCGGGACCGAATTGGTCCTCACCAGATGCTGGAGGCGGCCATCGTGATTGGTGAAACGAGATTGACCCGGCGTTAAGACGCTGGGCTATTGTTCAACGATGCCAGCGACCAAAATGAAACCGCCCGAACCGGATCCCGCGTTCGAAATGTCGCTGCGTCCGCCAATGTTCAGCGAGTTCACCGGCCAGGTGAAAGTGCGCGAGCGTTTGGAATTGATGGTGGAAGCCGCCAAGAAACGCGGCGACGTGCTCGAACATGTTTTGTTGAGCGGACCGTCAGGCCTCGGCAAAACCACCCTCGCCTACATTATCGCCAACGCGATGGGCGTAAGCGTGAAAAACACCAGTGGCCCCGTGATCGAAAAAGCGGGCGAGCTCGCCGGTTTGCTCACCAGTTTGGAAAAAGGCGATGTCCTTTTCATCGACGAGATCCATCGGCTGCAGCCGACGATCGAGGAATATCTGTATCCCGCGATGGAGGACTACCGGCTCGACATCATTATCGATCAGGGCCCGCAGGCGCGGAGTCTGCGTTTGCAGCTGCCGAAATTCACGCTGGTCGGCGCGACCACTCGCGCCGGCATGGTCAGCGCGCCGTTGCGATCCCGGTTCGGAATGACAGCGCGGCTCGACTATTACGCCGCCGATGAAATGCAGAAGATCATTCTGCGCAGCGCGCGGCTACTCGGCGTCGATATCGATCCGGCGGGCGCGGCGGAAATTGCCGC
>JAJPJU010000295.1 GCA_021324035.1 Spartobacteria bacterium
CGATCGATTCTGCGCGAGCGAATTTTTCCAAATCCCGCCCAATCAAATCCGCGATGCGCAAAAGGACGCTTGATCGCTCGGCCGTTGTTGCTTTCGACCAATCTGGAAACGCTTTTTCAGCGGCGGCTACCGCGAGCTCGACATCTTCTTTTCCGCTGTCGGGAACCTGCGAGTACGGCTTGCCGGTCGCGGGTTCAACGTTGTCGAGATAGTCGCCGGTCTTTGGTTCGGCAAACTTCCCGCCGATGAAGTTTTTGATTCGGGGAAGTTCCTTGTGCACTGATTGGATTGTACGCGTCGAACCCGCCTTCGCCAAGGCTGCGGCGCAGCAGGCAAATACCGCTATAATCCCGGCTCCGCTCCATTGCACTTGAATTGAAGCGCGGTCTGCCTTGTAATCGGGTAATGAGAACCATGAAATCCATATTAGCTTTTGCCGCAGCGATTACTCTTCTGACAACCATTGCAATGGCCGCGGGCGAAAAGTTTCGTGCCGATGGCACGGTTCAGCGACTGAGCTCGGACATGATATTGGTGCGCGCGTCCACGCAGGATGTTGAGATTACCCGCGACGCGAAAACTAAACTAACCGGCGGGGAACCGAGAAAGGCCGCGCCCGTTACTGTTTTTTATACCAAGGTGAACGGGCAAAACTACGCGACCGAGATCGTGGCGGGTGGGGCCAAGAAGTAGGCGGCTCCAAGTTGCAGAGCACTCGCCGCGGCGAGGTGCCAGGACATTTAAGCCGGTGTCGTCAGCGATTACGCCGACGCTTCACCTGCCCAGGTGACCGCGTGAGCGCGAACCGGCTGTTCGAAGCCTTTCAGCGTGACTTCGCCGAGATCTTCGAACGGGAGAGCTTTGCCAACGCAAAGTTCGGCAACAACGTTGGAAACAAGAATTTGTTCGGCTGCGGCATGCGAGCAGAGACGGGAGGCGAGCTGAACGGTGACGCCGAATAAATCGTTGTGACGTTCAACTGGTTCGCCAGCGGCAATGCCGACACGAATCTTGACCGGCCGATCCGCATTGGCGCGCGTGTGTTTAGCGATTTCGTTCTGGACGCGAGCGGCACATTTCACCGCTGCCGCGGCGGAAACAAATGACGCCATGATGCCGTCGCCGAGATGTTTTACTTCGCGCCCGCCCAAATCCTTCAGAGCATCGCGGACAATGGAATCATGCAGTTCAACAATTTCCATCGCTGCTTCGTCCCCGATTTTTTGGGTGAGCGAAGTCGATTCGACAATGTCGGTAAACAAAATCGTGCGAATCCCCGGATCTCGGTCATCGGCAGTTCCGCCGGGAAAGACCGCCGCTCCAGCGGGGTTAACTTCGCTTCCGCCCAAAAACAGATCGGCGACTTCCGGTTCGACTTGAATGACTCTTTCAGCGACCAGACCGTGCGCTTCTCGATGGACCTGTTTCGCTGCCTCGGCATTCGGCGCGTGGCAAAGGCAGAAAATCTTTCCCTCCTTTTCGTTGACCCAATACTTATGGTAACTGACGCCGTATTTGTCCTGGACTTTAACGTCCTGGGCGTGGGCCTTGGCGACATCTTCCGGGCTGACGCCGCCTGGAATTTCGTGGATGTCCATGTACGTCGGCATAGGACATTTGTAATTTAACAATGCAACCGCGGCAAATTCATCGGTCCCGTTTCGATTTCAAAATCTCGATCTTTGGCGGCTGCGCCAGGGTTTGGTAAACAACACAATACCGCTCCGTTAATTTCAAAAGCGTGGCGATTTGTTCCTCGGTCGCGTCGGTGTCGAGATCGAAGCGCAATCGAATGTTCTGAAAACCGACCGGAACTTCTTTTGAAACGCCGAGGGTCCCGCGGAAATCAAGATCTCCTTCGGCCCGAATGGTTGCGTCCCGCAACGGAATTTCCAGCGCGGTTGAGACTGCGCCCAACGTAACCCCGGCGCAGGCGACCAGTGATTCAAGCAACATGTCGCCGGAGCACGCGCTCAATCCGTTGCCGCCGCTGGCAGGATGAAGCCCTGCTTCGACCAGCGCTTTGCCGGTCGCGACGCTGCAGGTCACGCCTTCGCCGATTTTTCCTTCGGCACGCAGTGTGATCATCGCGGCCTTTGGTTCGTTGCGATACTGTTCCTTGATCGGCGCTTGCAGCGATTTCAGCTTGGCCGCGTTCATTTTCAGGCTGCGCGTTTTGCTCCGCTCGGTTTGATGTTCTGATTCACGCGAAACAGATTCGTGGGGTCGTATTTCGCTTTTATCTGGGCCAAACGTTTGTAATTGGCGCCGTAAGTCGCTTTTACCCGATCTTCGCCTTCCTCCATCATGAAATTGACGTAGGCGCCGCCGGCTGAGAACGGATGAAGTGCATCGAAATAATCTTTGGTCCACTTCGTTATTTTCTCTTTGTTAGCCGGATCAGGATCGACTCCGACCATCACCTGCGACCATTTCGCATCACGATAATTCCAGGCGGTTTTGTTCTTTCCGACGCGAGCGGCCGCGCCGGTGATTGGATACATGTGCATTGTTGAATGCATCGTTGGCATCGCCTTCGCGAATCGGACGTGTTGTGCGATCGCTTCGTCGCTCAATTCATTCACAAAATCGGCCCGCCAATACCATTGCAGTCCGGGCGGATAGATTGGATCGAACATGCCTTGCAGCACGGGTTGGGGGATCGGACCAACAAAGTCGAGCGCAGGTTTCTTGAACGCGCGGATGGGTCCGAACATTTTCTCGGCCTTGGCCTGCGGTGCGGTGCAGCACCAGATAATTCCGCACATTTTCTTGAGGTGAAGATTTTCAGGAAACGGCGGACCCGGAGGCACGGTGAGAAAAGCAAACCATCCGTTGAGATCGTCGGGCGCCTTGTGGATGAAGTTGCGATACCATTTCATCACCTCGGCGGCGTCGCTTAGGTGGTAGAGCATCGGACCGGCGTACACCGTGTCGATTTTGTGAAGCTTAAACGTGAACGCAGTGACAATTCCAAAATTTCCGCCGCCGCCGCGAAGCGCCCAGAACAAGTCAGAATTCCTTTTCGCGTTCGCCTGGACAAATTTTCCATTCGCCAAAACGACATCGGCCGAGACCATGTTATCAATGGTCAAGCCGCACTTGCGGGTGAGGTGACCGATCCCGCCACCGAGGGTAAGCCCGGCAACGCCAGTGGTGGAAATAATACCACTCGGCACGGCCATTCCGAACGCGTGCGTGGCGTGATCGACGTCGGCCCAGGTGCAACCCCCGCCAACCGTGACGGTGCCGGCGGCGGGATCGACCCGGGTGAATTTGATCGGCGCGAGGTCAATTACGAAGGCGTCATCGGCAATTCCGAGCCCGCCGGCATTGTGCCCGCCACAGCGCACGGCCAGCAACATCTTGTTTTCTCGCGCGAAATTTACGCAGGCGATTACATCCGCTACATCGACGCATTTCGCGATCAGGCGCGGCTTCTTATCGATCATTGCGTTATAAACCTTGCGGGCTTCCGCGTAATCGCTGTCCGCCGGCTCGATGACCCGCCCTCGGAGCGATTGTTTTAGTGAATTAAGCGACGCTTCCTTGATATGATTACTCATAATGACGTACGACCTCCAAAGAGTTATAATCCCTTATATATGAAACAGCTTCAACTCGTTGCCTTTATCGCGGCTGGCGCGTTTTTAATCAGTTGCGAAACGACGAACCAAAACGCCGGAGTGGGAAATCAGGAACAGAAACGCCTGGCCCAAATTCAGCGCCAACAACAGGAAGCTTCACAATATGATGAGTCGGAGGTGAACCTGTGGAACGCACAGGTCGATATACTGGATCGTGGGACTAACCCCGCAATTCGGTACTAGCACCCGAGGACTCGCCCTTATCGGCAGCTAAGCCGCCAGGCGGCGGTCGACCGGTGCACCATCGGTTAGGTATTTTCTGTCTTCTCATTCCGATTGCGGCTCATTAGGCTTCAGTCCATGAGAACCAAATATTTCGTTCTACTTGTGGCGTTTGGCTTTGCCGCCGCTTCCGTGGTACACGCTCAATCGCCGTCACCTTCGCCGGCTGAATCGCCGGCTAAACGCAAGTCACACAAGAAAGCTGAGGCCAAACCGGCCGCATCGCCGGAAGCGAGTGCCGCGGCAGGCGCCGAAGCATCCGCTTCGCCCGCGAAGAAGTCGCGCAAGAA
>JAJPJU010000124.1 GCA_021324035.1 Spartobacteria bacterium
AGTGAGAAATCGAGCTCGGTCAGGCCGCCTTTGCTGTGGGTCGAAAGCAAAAGCTTCACTTTGTTGTAACGAATATCGATATCGGGATGGTGCTCCTCTTCCTCGGCCACTTCGGACACGGCATTTACGAAATCGATGGCATCCGCAAAATCATCGAACTCAAAAGTGCGTTCGATGTGCTTCTTCTCCAGTTCCCATTCCGGGATACGCTTCATGCGCTCCTTTAACTCCGGCGCTTTCATCAAGTCGGCCATAACGGGACAACGAGTAACACCCGAAAATCGTTTTGCAATTGCTAAATCGAGGTGGAACGCGTTCTTGGAACGCGTTGATTTTTTGCGGCCTCGAGCCCGCATCTAGACGCCAAGGATTCTCCTCAGATTTTTGGCCGAATCGAACACTTCAACCGCGCAGGCCCGGGCCTCGCGGGAACGCCGGGACCAGTTTGCTAAGACATCTTTCGCGGCCGCCACCGCCGGCTCGAGGCCGGCGACGAAATGAAAACCACTCTCACGCGGCAGATATTTCGCGGCGCCGCAGTCTTCAGTGATCACCGGCCGGCCGGTTGCCAGAAACGCAGCCGCCCGATCGCTTAGCCACCCGGTCCGCCAACTGACGTCGACACCTTTGATGGCGGTAAATTCGCCGACCGCGCTCGCCAGATACTTGCGATACTTCGCCGGCGTCCGGGCGAGCTCATGCGGCTCGGCAAGACTCCATCCACGCTCCCGGATTCGTTTGCGTTCGGGATCGTCAGGGCTCATATGCATCGCGAGCTCGAATTGCGCTTCTGGTACGCGCTTTGGCAGGTCCATGTATTTCTCGAACGCGTGCTGCTTTGAAAGATCCGGATAATCGCCATCCACTTCGACTGCGCCGTCCCAATACCATTGACCGATTGTAGTGAATTTCGGGAGTCGCGGACGTGGCTGCGTTTTGTACAATTTCGTGTCAACGAGGGGGAAAAACGTTTGCCACTTTACATCCAATAATTTCGGCAAACGGCAGTCTGGTGAGTTTACATTCAGCCCGATCGTCCAGAATTCGTGATGCGACGATTGACCGAGCTCCATTTTTGTCATCCAGAACATGATTTCGCTCGGATCGAGGTCGCAAAGAATCCGGCGCTCGAATTCCATCAGCAGCGGTGGATGAATGGAATAACTGAGGTTGAGCACGACGTTTGGCCCGGCCAGGCGTTCCAGCAGCTCGCGTTTCGACATTCCAACGCAACGGAAAGCGCCTAGATCGTGAACGTTTTCGGGCTTTTCCTGATAAAGCAGGCAATAACGGCCACTGAGCCCGTGGGCACGCAATTGACGCTGGAAATTCGCGATTTTCCGGTCGTCGTCGCGAATATTTCCTTCGCTCGGCATGTGCTCCAGCCAAATTGCGTCCTGCTTTAATCGGCGCAGACCGAGCAGCCATTGCAGCGGCACGGAGAAATTGCCCCCGCCTTGCAGATACTTCGCCGCAAATCCGCAACCGAGGAAAACAGTCATCGCTGGCAATAAAACAGGGAAAACGTCCAACGCTCAACATCCAACGCTGAATGTCGAACGCAGACGCCGCCCTTCCGAATTCGACGTTCGGCGTTCGGCGTTGGGCGTTCGACGTTTTCTTCCCCGGTTCGTTTGACCCTACAGCGTTTCTCCGCAAATTAGCGGCTCTTCTTTCCAGGCACCCGTAGCTCAACTGGATAGAGCATCTGACTACGGATCAGAAGGTTTGAAGTTCGAATCTTCACGGGTGCGCATCTTCCTTCAATCGCGCGATCGATCTCGAGCCGATCAAGCTGCGTCCCGTTTTGTCGAAATGAGCCTCGGGACGGGGCGTGTTGTTCACGCAGATCGCGATATCGGCCAAATCCGTAGACCTGCGCAGCGGCTAACGAATCGCGAATTACTCGGCGACTTCGAACTGGCTCATCATCTTGAACGCTTCATAGCGTTCATTAATCTGGTCCATCGTGAGCCCACGCAATTTTTCGAGACTGAACGCTTCCACGCAAAAACTGGCAAGCACGCTGCCGTAAATGATCGCCTTGCGGAGATCGGTGAAAGTGACTTTGCCGCCAATCGTTCCCGCCAGATAACCAGCCATGCCGCCGGCGAAGGTGTCCCCTGCTCCGGTGGGATCGTGAATGTCTTCCAACGGATATGCGCCGCAGCTGAAAAACTCGTCTTCGCCAAACAGCAGCGCACCATGCTCGCCTTTTTTGATCGCGACATAACGAGGTCCCATTTTTCGAATACCGCGTCCGGCCTTGATCAAACTGGTCTCTTTGGTCATTTCGCGCGCTTCGCTGTCATTTAAAATCAGCAGATCGACCGTCGGCAGAAGCGCATCGAGATCTTTTCGGGCGGTTTCGATCCAGAGATTCATCGTATCGGCCACCACGAATCGCAGCTTTTTCATTTGTTTAAGCACGTGCGACTGAAGCGACGGCGCGATGTTCGCCAGTAAAACGAAATCGGTCTCCCGATAAGATTCCGGAAGCTTCGGCTCGAACTTTTCGAACACGTTCAAGTCCGTCGAACGGGTTTCCCGCGTGTTCATGTCCCAGGCATATTCGCCAGACCAGCGAAATGTTTTGCCGTTCACCCGCTGCACGCCATCAACGTCGATTTTTCTCGATTTCCAAAAATCGAACTCGCTTTGTGGAAAATCGCTTCCAACGATGCCGACCAGGCGAACCGGAGCAAAGTAACTGGCCGCTGCGGCCGCGTAGGAGGCAGAGCCGCCTAACAAATCGCTGTGTTCTTCCACCGGTGTTTTGACCGTGTCGAGCGCGATGGAACCGAGGATGAGGACAGACATTACTAAAGTGATAAGTGACGAGTGATGAGTGAAGGGATAAGCGTTCGTTTCACGTTTCGGGTTCCAACAGAGCTTTGCACGCGCGCACGTATTTGGCGATGTCCGGCGCCTTTAATATTCCTGAAACGATGGCCACCCGCTTGGCGCCGGCGGCGATGACTTCGCCGAGATTGTCGATCTTAATTCCGCCGATGCAGAAGATCGGGACCTCCACATCGTCGTGGACGCGTCTGATATTTTCCATGCCGATCGGTTTGTAATCCGGTTTGGTTGGCGTGGCGAAGATCGGTCCAAAGCCAATGTAATCGGCACCCTCGCGTTGGGCGGCGTTGGCTTGCTCCAGGCTGTGGGTTGATCGGCCGACAATGATCGCTCGACCTGCCTTCTCGCGCGCGATCGCAATTGCATCGTCATCCTGGCCGACGTGCACGCCTTCCACCGGGATCGTCGCTGCAATTTCAGCGTAATCGTTCACGATCAGAGGAATCCCTGCCCCGGAAGTCATTGGATGAAGTCGCCCCGCCAGATCGCCGATTTCCGAGGCCGGAGATTTTTTGGCGCGAAGCTGGATCACATCGACTTCGCCTTCGATCATCGCAGCGGCGACGCGCTCCATGTCATCAACGGCGACGTAGCTGAGATCGAGGATCCCGTAGAGCCGGCAATCGGTCAGATTTCGCAAAACGACTAATCGTGAAGCTTCGACGCCGGGGGAACCAAATGGAATTTTTCCGAGGACATCATTCGTTCCACGAAACCGGTGTCGTATTTACCGTCGCGAAATTCGCCGCTACGCATG
>JAJPJU010000292.1 GCA_021324035.1 Spartobacteria bacterium
ACATCGACCGAGATTTTGTCAGGTAAATCGCGCGGCAAACATTCGATCGCAAGCGCGCGAAGGTTTTGCTCAAGCAAACCACCAAAGTTTTTCACGCCGGTCGCAATGCCAAACGCTTCCAGCGGAACGTTGGCTTCGATCTTCTCGTCCATTGAGATTGCGTGAAAATCGACATGAACAACATCGCCTCTTACCGGTGAATGTTGAACCTCCTGGAGCAGCGCCGTCCGGCCTGTCTTCTCGCCGGCGATTTCCAGCTCCACCAAAATGTTCTCGCCCGAGGCGTGACTCAGCATCGTGTTGATGTCGCGCTCAAGGACCTGCAACGCCTGGGACTTCTGTTTGCCGCCATAAATGACCGCCGGAACGATTCCGCGCGCTTTCAATTTCCGGGCAGCCGAACGCCCTGTCGCGTCCCGCGGTTCTGCTTTCAATTTAACTTGCTTGGCCATGGTAGTTACTTGTCGTTTTCGATCTTAAACAGCGACGACACGGACTCGTCATTATGGATTCGTTTCATCCCCTCCCCGAGAAGCTCGGCGACGCTGAGCACGGTGACTTTAAACCCTTCCACCGAGCGAACCGGCGTGCTGTTGGTCGTTATTAATTCCTCAATTTTGGACTTTTGCAACCGGCCGATGGCCACATCCACCAGGACGGCGTGGGACACCCCGGCATAAATCTTTTTAGCCCCGTTTTTTTTCAAAATCTCGGCCGCCGACGTCAGGGTGCCGGCCGTCTCGGTCAGATCGTCTACCAGGAGGACGTCGCAATCTTTCACCTCGCCGATCAGGTATAGCGCCTCGGTGTGGGTGGCACTTTTCCGCTCCTTGGCCACAATGGCCAGGTTGGCGCCCAGGGCTCCCGCATAGGCCGAGGCCATCTTCAGGCCTCCGATATCCGGCGAAACCACCACCGTCTTGCCCTTCAGCTTTTTGCGCAGGTACTTAATTAGTACAGGCAACGAATAGAGGTGATCGACCGGGATATCGAAGAACCCCTGAACTTGCTGGGCGTGCAGATCCATGGTCAGGACCCGGTTCACTCCGGCCGCATGAAGAAGATTTGCGATCAGCTTGGCGGTGATTGGCACGCGCGGTTTATCTTTGCGGTCCTGCCGGGCATAACCAAAAAACGGGATAACGGCGGTGATCCGATCGGCGCTGGCCCGGCGAGCGGCATCCACCATGATCAAAAGCTCCATCAAGTGCTCGTTGGTGGGCGGACAAGTGGGTTGAATCAGGAAAACGTCTCGACCCCGAACGTTCTCCTCGATCATCACGTAGGTTTCCCCGTCCGGGAACGAGCTGATCGTCGCCTTTCCGAGCGGGATCCCCATGTATTTGCAAATCTTTTCGGCCAAATCGCGGTTGGCGCTGCCGCTGAACACTTTCATTTCCGGCTGGAGTGCGAACATGAGGCGTTAAATTGCCGTGCGCTCTCGCGGTTGGCAATGATCAAAACTTGCGAGAAAGCGTCTCTTCCGCGATTGGTAACAACCTCCATGAACCGTGACGCGATCAACATCGAGCGACCCGCTACCAAGTCGCGAATTTTCGCCCATACCCGCTGGGACGTGCTGCCCGCGGCGGCGGGATTATTTCATCTGGCGTTTCTGTTCGGACTCTACTTTTTGTTCCCGCATGCGCCCCTGTGGGTGATGCTGATTCTCGGGTTGGTCTACGCGCTGATGGTCAACGCGAACATCAACGGCGTCGGGCACAATTTTATTCATAACCCGTTTTTCCGTTCGAAAATCCTGAACCGTTTATTCGGGGTCACGCAGTCGATCGCCTGTTGCTTCTCGCAAACTCTCTACGACGCGGTCCACATGCAGCATCACAAAGGCAATTCGGATCGAAAGGATGAAAACGGAGACACGATTGATTGGTTGTCGATTTATCGCCACAGCCACGACGAGGAACCGGAGAATCCCTGGGCCTATGTGTTCAAGAGTTTTTTCCGCGATGACGTCGGCGCGATCAAAAACGAATTGCGCAAGCGCAACAACGGCGATGTGAGGTGGGGAAATATTGAGCTCACAGCTTTTGCGACCACGCTCTTTTTGATGGCGGTGATCGTTCCGGCCTGGCCGATACATTTCATTAACTGGCGATTCATCGTTTATTTCCTCCCGTTCTGGTATCTCGGGCACTGCTTCAGTTATCTGAACGGCTATTACCGTCATTACGGCGCGAATCCCGACAAACCGATCGCCTGGGGCGTGAGCAGTTACGGAAAAATTTATAACTGCCTGTTTTTCTACAACGGCTACCACGCCGAGCATCATTTCCGGCCGAAAGTGCACTGGACGAAAATGGAAGCGTTCCGCCAAAGCATCGCCGATATGCAAAAGGCGGAAGGCGTTCGCACGATCAGACGCGCCCACATGCTGGGCTTTCTGGATCCAGATTTGCCGAAACGTCATGAGCCGCCGGCTCACGTATTTAAGGACTTAACGATTTAGAGATTTTAACGATTGTTTATCCGACAGTCGGAGACCGCCACGGAAATCGCATCTTAGGTAGCGGCGGTTCACCGAGCCGCCACGGGCGCTTGGGGTCAATCGCCCCTACTTGTTAATAAATCCTGCCCGCAGTTTTTCTTTCTTCGCTTCGCAATCTTCCTGCAACCGGCGGATTTCGGAACTCAACTGCTTCTGGAGCGATTCGATCTCTTCAAATTTCCCGGCCGCTTGCGCCTTGGCGATTTCGCCTTTGAGAAATAATTCTTTCTCAGCGATGCGGGCTTTGAATTGGGAGTCGATCTCGGCGAGTTCCTTCTTCTGATCGTCGGTCAAACTGACGGTTGGCTGATCTTTAGCCAATCGTTCCATCGCCAGTTCATAGGCAGATTTCATTGGATGCTTACCTGCTAGACAGGATTAACCCGATTTTCACGAGACCCAAATCAAAAGAATCCTGTAAATCCTGTCCTAAACGCTTCCCGCGTTGCGTTTGCCAAATCAATTCCTAAGTTAAGCGCTTGAATTCAGAACGGATCAAACTTCTCAGCCTCGATTTTGACGGCACGATGGTTTCGCATGTCAGCGAGCCTGTTCTGGACGTCGACTGCGTCGAACTGATTCGGGATTTGCAAGAAGCCGGGACGATTTGGGCCATTAACACTGGCCGTTCCGTCGGTCTCCTGGAATCCGGACTCACCGATTTTGAATTTCCGATTCGTCCCGATTTCATTCTCACAACCGAACGCGAAATCTTTCGGCCTGGCACGAACGGGGACAAATGGGAGGCGTTCGGCGATTGGAACGACCGCTGCGCGCGTGATCATGCTGAACTATTCTCGTCGGCCCAATCAACTCTGGCGGAAGTTGTCGATTTCGTGACGCAAAAGACGAAAGCCCAGCTGCTTTATCACACCGAAGGACTCGAAGGATTGCGCACTGAAACCGAGGAGGAAATGGACCGCATCGTTGAGTTCATCCAGCAGGCGCGCGATCCCGAGTCCAAATTTCATTATCAGCGCAACACGATTTACCTGCGGTTTTGTCACGCCGATTATCACAAAGGCGCGGCCCTGGCTGAGCTCGCGCGCTTGATCAACGTCCCGCGCGAAACCATTTTCGCGGCGGGCGATCATCACAACGACATCTCGATGTTAAACGGCGAGGTCGCCGCAATGCCGGCCTGTCCGGCAAACGCCATCGAAGAGGTAAAAACGGCGGTGCGAAATGCGGGCGGTTACGTGGCCAAGCAAGAACACGGAGCCGGGGTCCACGAAGCGCTGGAGTTTTTCCTGAATGGAAAAAAGTGAGTTAACGATCTAGAGATTTAGCGAATATTCGTTAACTCACTAAATCACTAATTGATTAAATCATTAGACGTCTGCGCGCGCGCAAGCGCGAACGGCTTGTCGGCCTCAACTTTCCCGGCGAAACGGTTGGTCATGTAGGTGAGAAGCAAGACCCAAAACGAAAGCGCGAGGATAAATAAAGGAAACTGGAGCGCGAGCGGCAACGAATAGATGATCGCCATCAACGGAATCCAGACCGCCCACGTCGCCAGCAACGTTGGAATGATCTTGTCGCGGTAATGCCTCCAGGTGAACAGATCGCGCACCGGCCGAACCGAAATCCCGTTGTTCTTCCACTCGTAGGTAAGAACGCCGAACGGTGCGGCGAAGAAAACGTTGTAGCCAAACTGGTCGATGCAAATCTTGCCCAGCACGACCGGCACCGTCGCGACGTCGCCTAACCAATGGGCTTCCGCGCGATAGAGAAGATCAACCAGCGATCCGTCAAATCCCCAAACCGGAATCGTGAACGCGAGATTCCGCAGATTTCCGAACTGCGGACGTCCGCGCTGGAAAAAGAGAATCAGGAAAATCTCGGGGATCAACGCTCCCCCCACGACCGACGCGATGATCACAAATGGCAATCCATGCGCGCGTTTGAATTCGGCCAGGGCTCGAAGCGCGCCAGCGGCCATCGGGCTGGTGTAATAAGCAATCGCGAGCGCAAGCATCAGCGCCTGAATAATCAGCGCCGGCTTCGCATTTGCGCGCGCTGCGTCCCACCCGATCGTGAGCGGCGTTTGCGATCTGGCCATCGCCGCGGTTGGAAGATCAGCCGAAACGGCGAATCACCATTTCACGCTCGCGTTTGGACCGGCACCGCTCACGCTGGGCGAAAGCCGTTCTTCACTGCTTTTGACCTGACCAGGAACAGGATCACCGGCCGAGGAGGAGGCCGTTGTATCGGAAGCGCAACTGCTCAGCATCCACACGGCGGCAATTAGAATCGCTAATATCGAGATGGATTTCATCAACGGCGGAAAACGTAAAGTCACGATTGACCCGTGACAAGTGACAACACTGCGGCAGGCCAGCGGGGCGATTTACAATCAGCGAGTTAACGATTTAGAGATTTAAGGAATATTCGTTAACTCCCTAAATCATTAAATCGCTAAATCATTAAATCTTGTAGATTAAAGGGTGACCCAGGACACAAAAGCTGACATCAAATCCCTCCAGTTCGACGAACTGGAGAAACTCGTCGAGCGACTCGGCGAACCGCGCTATCGCGCCCGGCAAATTGCGGACTGGCTGTATCAAAAGCGGGTCCAGTCGTTTGAGGAAATGACCGATCTCCCCGGCGGTTTTCGGGTTCGACTCGCCGAAGAGTTCGCGTTTGGGAAGTTGAACATCGTCCGCGTGCTCGGTTCGCGCGATACAACGCGCAAATTCCTGTTCCGGCTCGCAGACGAGAGCTTGATCGAAACCGTTTTGATTCCGGCGTCCCCGGCTCTTTACGGATCGCGCTCCGACCGGCGGACCGTTTGCGTTTCAACGCAAGTTGGATGTGCCTACGGATGCAAATTTTGTGCAAGCGGCCTGGAAGGATTCTCCCGGAACCTCCAGCCAAACGAGATCGTCGACCAAATCATCGCGATCGAGCGCGAAACCGGGGAGAAGATCGACAACATCGTGTTCATGGGGATGGGCGAACCGCTGGCGAATCTCGACAATGTGATGCGCGCCATCCGGATCATCAACGCGCCATGGGGACTGGGAACTGGCGCCCGACACATTACCGTGTCCACCAGCGGTTTAGCGCCGCAGATTCGAAAATTGGCGGATGAAAAGCTTCAAATCCGCCTGGCGATTTCGCTGCACGGCGCGACCGACGAGGTCCGGAATCAAATCATGCCGATCAACCGCCGCTACAATCTCGAGACCCTGCTGGCGGCCTGTGATTATTATGTCAGCAACAAAAAGCAACGGCTGACGTTTGAATACATTTTAATCGAGAACGTCAATGATACGCCCGAGCAAGCGAAGCGATTGGGCCGGATTGCGCGCCGGCTTGGAGCAAAAGTAAATCTGATCCCCTACAACACCGTTCACGGACTACCATGGTCGCGACCCTCGCCAGAACAACAGGAGCTCTTTCTTTCCATTGTTCGCCAAAACGAAGTCGCCGCCACCCTTCGACGGGAAAAAGGCCACGACATCGACGCGGCTTGCGGACAGCTGCGATTGCAAACCAAACGGGAAGTGCAATCTGCGGTTTCGTAAACCGCGGGAAATCTTTTGCGCACCTCGCCAAGGTGGCGTTTAGTCCCGGTATGTCCGACTTCGATCGGGAACAGGACGGGATCTGGGACGAGTACGATTGGGAACGGTTCCTCCAACAGCAGGACCAGCGAACGGAAAAGTACATGGATCTGCTGGAGAAGTACATCGACGACCCCCAACGCGACGAAATCATCGCCCGCGAAATGGGTTGGACGAACACGTCCGGAGCTGACGATTGGAGCGCGGAAGTCGACGCTCTTTTGGACGAAGATTGGCGATCTCAGGACGACCAGGCTTCCGTCGAATCCGGTAACGCCAGCGAAACATTCGAGGACCATGTTCTTTATCGTGCGGCATTCGGTTTAACGGTTTGGATCGACAAGTTGTTCGATCAAAACACCGCCCTCCAGGACGAACCGGTGGCGATCAAGCTGGCGACCCATGCGGCGTTGGCGAGCGCCAAACTCGCTGCCGCCCTGAGTGACGATGACGTCGACGAGATTGGAATGACCATCGCCTACCTGAAACGGGCGTTGAAAGCCATCACTGTTTCGCTCGATTCCGCCGCCAAATTACTATCCAAAAAGCTCATCGCCGCCCGGCAGTATTCCGTTCTCCAGCAACGACTTTTCCAAGTGCGGGATGGCATTATCACGCTCATGGGCGAATACCGCGGCGAATGGCGACGCCGGTTCGGCTCCGAAGGCTATCGGAGTTGAATGAAATAGGCGTCACGTCCGTCGAAATATGCAAACGGAAGCGACTCCCGGCCAAGCCGATGTGTCGGAACTGGACCTGGTCAAAAGATGCCAGGCCGGTGATTCCGAGGCATTCGACCAGCTGGTAACCCGCTACCGGACAAGAGTTTTCGCTATGATTTATAACATGGTGCATAACGAGCAGGACGCCTGGGACCTGGCTCAGGACAGCTTTGTGAAAGCCTGGAAATCGATCGGGCGCTTCAAAGGCAAATCGTCGTTTTACACCTGGATTTATCGCATTGTGATGAATGTGACTATTGATTGGCTTCGAAAGCGGCAGATCAAAGCCGGTGGAGCGGAATTCGACGATTCGATCCAGCTCAAGGAAATCGAACCCGCTTCGAAGACGGTTCCCAAGGCGGACCCGCTGCCCCATCAACGGATGGAACACCGCGAAATCCGCGACCGGATCGACCAGGCAATCGCCCAGCTTTCCCCCGAACACCGCGCCGTAATTTTGATGAAAGAAATTGAAGAGATGCAATATCACGAAATCGCTGAAACCCTCGGGTGTTCCATCGGCACCGTGATGTCGCGTCTGTTTTACGCCCGAAAAAAGTTACAAACCACCCTGAAGGACGTGTATGAAAACGTTTGAAGAAAAATGGACTGCCTGGCTCGACGGCCAATTGAGCGGCAGAGAATTAGTCGAATTCGAATCGTCGTTGCCGGATTTGGCGGCGGCTGAGGCCGAGAAACGCAACGCGCATAAGCTCGGTGCGTTCCTGAAGAAGGAACTCGGCTCCCAAGCCCTCAGCAACGAGGAGTTTTTCAATCATCAGATTCACGAACGGATTGCGCGCGAAAACGGCAATCCGTCGAGGACAACAAGGTCAACCTGGTGGACCATCCCGCGCCTGGTCTGGTCCGGAGCAACCGCGCTTGCGCTGTTCCTGATCTGCTCGGTTGCGATCATGCGTCAGCATGAGACCGGTGGGCAATCGGAGTATCTCACCCAGATTCTAAACTCGACAGTGGATCCGGCGGCAAATCCGAATGCGACCGTTGCGATTTTCGAAACTAAAAGCGATAACAAGGTAACAGTGCTGTGGACCGAGGGATTACAAACGCTCCCAGCTGACTACGCAGCGAAATAGAGTTATCCGATGCTGAGGCCCCTGCTTATCGCCGTGGTGGTGATGTTGGCAGTGAGCGTGGTGTCGGCTGACGCTGCGCACGCCGTCTGGAGCGGACTGGTCATCGCCGAAAATGTCCCCCAGCCTGCCGCGATTCCGCCCGAGCTTACGAAATTCGAGCAAACCCTGAAGGACTTGTTCGGTTACAATCAGTTCGAAGTCATTGGACAATCAAACAAAACTCTAAAAACGGGCGAAGAAGACTGGCTGGCCACCAGCAAATATTTCTCGTTGCACTGCGACGCCCGGGGAGAAAACGAGGGCGGTTACAACCTGAACCTGACGCTCTACAAGGAGAAAGACGCGCTTCTCCAAACCGATGCGAACCTCAGCCGCAGCAGTCCCTTGGTGATTAAGGGTCCCCAGGTTGGCAGCGGACAGCTGCTTCTAGTCCTGGTGGTCAAAGAGGACGACCACGGCCAAACCCATCGTCGCCATCGTGTAGAACCCGCCAATCCGATCAGCGCCGGATTCAATCGCCTGCGCAAAGCCGTTCACCGCCTTTTTCGCTAATCGTAATTACAGATTCGACTGCGATTGATCCGACTCGGGCGTGATCAGAAGCCGCATCGGAATCATCGAGGATTCGTGAAATCCGTGACGCCGGAAGAATTCCTGCGCTTTATTTTCCGGACGATCGGTCAGCAAGGTGATCCGGAGGAAATTCTTCTGCCGCGCGAATTCGATCGCGTGCTTGAGCAGGAGCGCTCCATAGCCGTGCCCCTGGTATTGCTTATGAATCACCAGATCTTCGAGTAAAACGACAAAACCGCCCTCCGCCGTGCTGATCGTAAACAACAAATTGATCATGCCGACGATCATGCCGTCGCGTCGCAGGACAAATACCCGGCCTCGACTCGGCTGTTCGAAGATCAAGCGCAGACCGCGAAGCTGCTTATCCTTATCGGGGCGAAAATCGCTTTCTTGGGAGAACAGGTCGCCAAGCATTTCGGACAACTCGTCCAAATCAGCCTCGGTAGCCGGCTCAATAACGACTTTTTCGCTCACCGTCAGTGTGCTTTGCATTGCTTATTCCAGAAATTGAACCTGCTTGCAACCCGTGATTCGAATCCGGCCCGAGACCGCATTGACAATCCCTTCGTCCATCCTAAGGTAACCGCCTTCAATTCGCGTCCGGCGAATTTTTCGGTTTTATGAAACGCACGTATCAAGCTTCAAAACGAACTCGCAAGCGCCAGCACGGTTTTCGCGCCCGCATGCGAACCAAAGGCGGTCGCGCTACTCTTGCGCGGCGCCGTCAGCGGGGCCGGAAACGTCTGTTGCCGAAGCGAGTGAATCGCCATTACGCGCGGCATACTCAGGCCTAACAGTCCGAGCCCGGGTTAGACCTTCGTCCAATCCCGACAGCCGTCGTTTTGTAGGACAATCTCCGTCAGGAGAATTGACAACCCGCGAATTCGCTTGGTTAATTTGCTCGCTGAATGATTACCGAAGTTGAACCGATTCAACGAACCCTGCCTCGACAGTTTCGAGACGTCGCTTCGGAACGGTTGCACACCAATTCGAGGATCTTCGCCTACACCCGATTGGACATCATCCCCGTCGCCGCCGCTCTTCTCCATTGCGCCTACTTCTTTGGAATGTTCTACCTTTTTCCCCGCGTGCCGCTCTGGGTGATGTTGATCCTTGGCTTTATTTATTCGGTGAGCATTTCCTGGAACATCAACGGGATCTCCCACAATTTTATCCATAATCCCTATTTCCGGTCTCCCCTGCTCAACCGCTTGTTCAGCATTCTCGAATCGATCACCGTCGGTTTCAGTCAGGTTTTTTACGAATGCATCCACATGCAGCACCACAAGGGCAATGCCGATCGTCCTGATGAGTCGGGCGAAACCGTCGATTGGATTTCGATCTACAAACATGGCCACGACGGCGAAGCCGAATCCGCTTTGAGTTATACATTCCTCAGTTTTTTCCGCGAGGACCCCAAGACGGTTTACCGCGAGTTGAAACGAAAAAATAACAGTGAAGCATTTTGGGGAGTGACGGAATTAACTCTCTTTGTCGGTAACTTCATCGCGCTCGGCATTTTGAATTGGCACTACATCTGTTTTCTTGTTCCGTTCTGGTATTTCGGACACAGCCTTTCTTATTTGAACGGCTATTATCGCCATTACGGCGGCAACCCGGATGAGCCAATGGCGTGGGGCGTAAGCAGTTACGAAAAGCTTTATAATTGGATTTGGTTTTTTAACGGATATCACGCCGAACATCATTTCCGGCCGAAGGTTCATTGGACGAGAATGGTGGCTTTGCGAGAGCAGATTCTCGAGCAACAACGCCTTGCCGGTGTGCGCGTAATCAAGCCTCCGCATGCACTTGGTTTTCTCGATCCGGATCTGCCGAAACGCCGTGGGTCGACTTACGCTCCCGCTAGGTCGCCGGAAGTGTCCCCTTAATGTGAATTGGCGGACAGCGGCGGGTTTCTCCGCTCGGAGATCGCGTTCCGCCTCGAAGTTAACCGCCGATCGCGGGGTGCTGATCACTCAGCAAGAGTGCGCAATTAACAAGCGACACGTGCGAGAATGCCTGCGGAAAATTTCCCAGCTGTCGCTTTGAACTGGGATTGTATTCCTCCGACAGCAAACCGAGATCGTTTCGGATGTCGAGCAAACGTTCGAATAATTCCCGCGCTTCCTTCTTTCGACCGATGAGATAAAGACAATCGGCCAGCCAGAACGAGCACGGAACGAAAACCCCCTCCCGACCTGGCAAACCATCGACATTCTTTTCCTCAGGCCGATAGCGGAGAACGAACCCATCCTGCACCAGTTCACGTTGAATTGCTTCGACAGTCCCGACCACTCGAGGATCTTTCTCTGAGAGAAAACCGATCAACGGCATGATCAACAGGCTCGCGTCCAATGTTTCGCCTCCATAAAATTGGGTGAAACTGTTTTTCGCGGCATTGTAACCGCGTTCGCAAACCTCGCGATGGATCTGGTGGCGGATTTTTCGCCAGCGATCCAGATTTTCCCCAACAGCGCAATTGCAGACCTCGGCGAGTTTGATTGTGCGATCAAAAGCGAGCCAGGCCATCATTTTTGAGTGAGTGAAGTTTCGGGGTTCGCCGCGAACTTCCCAGATTCCGTGGTCGGGCTTTTGCCAGTTCGTTTCCAGGAATTTCATAAGTCCTTCCTGCAATGCCCAATCCGCTTCCTCGTTTTTGATACCCATGACATGGGCTCGATACATCGCAGCCATCACTTCACCGTAAACGTCCATTTGAAATTGTTCCGAAGCCGCGTTCCCGATTCGAACGGGTTGCGAATTTTCGTAACCATTGAGCCAGGGCACTTCGAATTCTGCCAAACGCCGTTCGCCCTGCACGCCGTACATAATTTGCATTTGCGAAGGTGCACCTGCGATCGCGCGAAGCAGCCATTCGCGCCACGCGATTGCCTCGTCAACATAACCCGCGTTCATGAACGCAATCAGGGTGAAGGCCGCGTCCCGCAACCAGCAGTAACGATAATCCCAGTTGCGCACTCCGCCGATTTCTTCGGGCAGCGAAGTCGTCAATGCCGCAACCAGACCACCAGTCGGTGCGTAGGTCAGGCCTTTAAGAACCACCAACGACCGAATCACTGCCTCTTCCCATAAAGTCTTGCGCCGACATTGCTCCGACCATCGGGTCCAAAATTGCTCGGTGTCGCGCAACGCATTGTCGGCCGTGACTGGTTTCGGTGGTTCCTGGTGCGATTCGAACCAGGTCAGAACGAACGGAATACGCTCGCCCGGTTTCACATTAAACTTCGCGACCGTGGTCAAGTCCTTGCCATGGGTTTCAATTGGACTCCGCAAAATCAAAGCGTCCGGACCGGCGATCGCTTCCAGTCCGCCGTGCCGCTTACGCACCCACGGCACGATCTTGCCGTAGTCGAAGCGAATGATCAGTTCCATTTGCAATGCGACTTCGCCGCGCACGCCTTCGACGATTCGGACGAGATCGGGATTTTTACCTCGGGGCGGCATGAAATCGGTCAAACGCACGGCGCCGCTGGCCGTTTCAATCTCGGTTTCCAAGATCAGGCTGTTGCCGCGATAGCGTCGTCTCACTTTTTCGATTTTTTCATTTGGAAAAAATCGCCAGCGGCCGTTTTCGCCTTTGCCCAACAATGCGGCGAAGCACGCCCCTGAATCGAAGCGCGGAATACAGAGCCAGTCCACGCAGCCCTCGCGGCTAATCAGTGCACCGGTCTGGGTGTCGCTCAAAAAAGCGTAGTCTTCAATTCGCGCGCGCCCATTCTCCATAAACCAATAGATATCGATCTACTCGGATGTCGATCTTCAGGGCATTTGTGGATGTTCTTTCCGCATGCGACGAGTGGCAGATCGAACAATTTCGTGCTACCGAAAGCGCTACCAACGGCCAGCACCCGGAAACCTTTAGCACCGTTAGCTCAGCTGGTAGAGCAAGTGACTCTTAACCGCTGATTCGCCTAAGCAAAACACTCTAGCTACCGAATTCGCTACCAGTTCTTACCGAAGGCAATTCCGAGTGACTGAATGGCACAATTGATTGGTAGAGCGTTTCGTTCGCAAAGATAAACGGCGAATTATTCTGACATTGTCTGACTTACTCTGACGTGGTCATACGAGGGAAAATCGCTGAATCGCCGCGATCTCACGCTTTCCCAAATGTGCTCAAAAATGGCCGTCAGTGTACAAAATCGGTGGACAACGCTTCGCCCGACTAGATGGCTGGGCCTTGCTCAATCCCATCTCGCTTCTCGATGCTATCTCTCAAAATGTAGATAAAATCAGCCGTATAAATGCGCCAGACTTACGAAAACGAAATCAGCCATTTCAAAGCCTCGCTTTTCGTTTCAAGGAAAAGCGATTTTACAAGAAGGGAAACCTCGATTTTTGCAATTTCATTTCAAAATAATTTCACGAATCAATTCAGTGCCCAGAACCTTTCTGTATCCACTCCGTTCCACTCTTTTCTTGTTCTGAAACTCGGTGCTACCGATTACCTTCCTGGCCACATATTCTAGCTCGATGCCTTTATCGCCGAGGTTCCCACCATAAGCCGCCATGTTTTTAAAAGTGAGATATAAAAATATATTGGGCTGATCCGGTGATTTTGGACTGGCCTGGAAGACCTTGTAATCGACGATTAGCCCAGCTTTCTTCATGGCTTCCATGGTCGGCTTCCATGTCGAATTTAGCCAATCGATGTACTCTGCAAAATGCCCGTACTCAACTTGTAGGTAGTTCACCTCGGTGACCGGGCCGTCAGTATACTGGCGGTCATTCTGGGCAAGTGCATCCCGGGTAAGTGTATCCTGTGCCCGTGCATCAAGCGAAAGTGAGGAAGCTGCGAGAAACATGGATAAGATAATAGTTTTAGACATTTTTTCTTGTGACGGAGAATCGACAGTTCCACAAGTTCATTATTATCACGATGATAGTGCCATCTGCGCACGATTCTGTGATTCGTCGGGAGAACGCTTTAGGAGCTCCTGTCCGGTCCCCATCATCGTCGTGCTGCCCTGCCGATCTTCGCGTCTGAACGGCTTTGTGACCGTCCGAGCTTCGTGTTCGACACCTGACTCCTCACAGGCTTGGACGAGGGCTTCGAAGTCCGACCGCTGGCTTCGCTGGTTCGGGTTGCAAACGCCTCACGCAGGATGGCGTTAATGGATATCAGCGGAAATCTTCCCGTGGCGGCGTGAACACCTGGACCTCCTCCGCGTCCTCAATGATCTCGATGCTGTGCTCGATGTTCGCCGGGATGGCGTAGGTGTCGTCGGGACCCAGTTCGTGTCGTGAGTCGCGTGTAAGCACACAGATGCGACCCGAGAGAATATAGCCGGTCTGCTCGTTCGGATGCGAGTGAAACGGGATTACGTTCTCTTTTCGGTAATGCATCTTGGTGACCATCGACTG
>JAJPJU010000321.1 GCA_021324035.1 Spartobacteria bacterium
AGCAATTTACCCTGGTCGACGATTTGAAGAAAGTTGATCCAGACGTGCGGGCGGCTTTTCACGCGAAAGTTCAGCCTGAATACATCGCGAACCACGGCGAACGATTCAATGCAACCGATGTGGTTACGGAAGATTTGCCGGCGCGCCGGTTTATTCTAGCCGGGAGCAGCGGCGGACTTTGGTTCATTTGGTACGAGCACGGAGGGATCGCCTATCATCACGATCTGGTCGTGTTCTCAAAGAACGGGCACTGGCAGATCGTCGCGGTGGTGCAGGGAAATGTGAAAGGGGAGCTCAATTTCGAATCGTTGAAACAGGCTATCAAAGCGGGCCAGTTCTCTAGCCAGCCCGGCCTTTCACAATTTTAGCCAAGGAAGAATAGTTGCACATAGGCACGGCATCGTTTTCTTTCCTGACCGCCAACCTGAGGTTGCACCCAGTTCTATGCATAAGGATACGTTAAAGAAGCTCCAGGATATCGGGGCTTATGTCCTCGCCAGTGGCTGTACCAAGAAGAGTGTTAAACAGGTCGCAGAGATGATCCGGGCCGCGCGTGATTACCGTTTCATCGCCATCTACAAAATCGTGAAGAACGAATTCGTGATTCTGGCCGGCACCGGTGATGAGCCATCGGCCTATCCTCGATTTCCGATCGGTCAGGGATTGTGCGGCGCTGCGCTGGAATCCGGCAAATCGGTCGTAGTGGGCGATGTTCATAAGGACAAACGTTACCTTCCGGCGTTTCACACAACCCAGTCGGAAATCATCGTTCCGCTCAGGTGTGAGGATAAGCACATTGTCGGGATGATCGATTGCGAGAGCGACAAACTGAACGCGTTCGGCGACGAGGATCGCCAATTTCTAGAGCGCGCCGCCGGATTGATCGCGCATTGTCTGGCCTAGCCTGGCGTAATGCCGGATGCGATCGAGACAGGGCTGGCCTCGGCGGCCAAAGGTGGCGGAGCGATCGGCCAGGTTCGGATTCGACAGACCAGCGACGGGCAATTCGCCCTTTCGCATTGCGAAGATGAATTGACCACCGAACTTCGGATTTTTGCGCGGCCGGAAGATGCGATTGAAATCGCGCGTTACGACGATGCGGGAAATTACCGGCCGCTGAAGACTGCTCCAAATCTTCGCCGCGGCTGGCGTTTGAACGTAACCAACATGAGCGGCGTTCGGGACGCCATGGATTATTTTTACCCCGGGCGCCTGGCTGCTTTTGGCGCCTGGAAGCAGAATCAGTTAATCACGACGACACTCCGCGAAACGTTGAACCGCCAATCAGGCATGTATCGGGTGGCCGCGAAAATCTCCGACGAGCAAATTGACGACCTCGTCGGAAGTTTTTGTAAATCGAACGGCGGCTGTTTGCGGACTATCTTATGGAAACGCGATTCGAACGGGGCGGCTCCATCAACCAAATTGTTGGCTGAAAAATATGATCCTTCCTTCGATCAAACGGGCCGGGATCGACCGATCATTCCGCTCATTTGTCAGGAGGCCTGCGGTCTACTGGTGAACGAATGTCGCAAGGCGGTTAAAGCCGAAAGTGACGGATGATTATTCGCGCCCGGGTCGTCGTGACGATGGCTGCTCCTCCGGTGGAGAACGGCGCTGTCGTCATCACCGGCGATCGCGTTGTCGATGTCGGAAAATTTTCCGACCTCGCCAAAAACTACTCGACTGAAGAAGTTCTGGATCTCGGGGATCGAGCGCTCTTGCCGGGATTGATCAATGCGCACTGCCATCTCGATTACACCTGTTTGCGCGGCAAGATTCCGCGGCAGAAATCGTTCACCGCCTGGATCCGCGCGATCAACGCCGCAAAGGCGAAGCTCTCGCCGGACGATTACGTCGCATCGATTAACGACGGTTTTGCCGAGGCCAAGCGCTTTGGGACAACGACGATCGCGAACCTGACCGCATTTCCGGAATTGGTCTCGCGAACCGGATCACCAATTCGGACGTGCTGGTTTGCTGAGCTCATTGACGTTCGCGATCCGAATCGCGCCGACCAACTTGTTCAGAGCGCGGTCGAGCAATTGAAATTGCAAAAGCAGTGGGGTCTTGCGCCACATGCACCATACACGGCGTCGCGAAATTTATATCGGCGCTGCGAGGAAATCGCGGCGCGTGAGGACGTGCTTCTGACCACACATTTGGCCGAGTCGCGCGAAGAAACGTCGATGTTTCGCGATGCGAATGGATCGCTTTACGATTTTTTGAAGGAGATTGGCCGCGACATGAGCGATTGCGGCGGAAGAACGTCGTTAGAGCTGTTTTTAGGTAGGGGCGATTCGGTGAACCGCCCCTACCTGGTTGTTCATCTGAACGAGGTTTCCAATCAAGAGCTCGGCCTGATGAAGAAAACCGCGGCCAGCAGTTCAATCGTGCACTGTCCGCGCTGTCACGAATACTTCGGACATTCGCCATTTCAATTTGAGAAACTGCACGCGCTGGGTTTCAACATTTGTTTAGGAACGGACAGTCTGGCGAGCAATGACGATTTGAGTTTGTTTGCCGAGATGCGGGCGTTCCAAAA
>JAJPJU010000366.1 GCA_021324035.1 Spartobacteria bacterium
CTAGCGTCAAGACCGGCTCGCCTGTGGCATGGCTAAATCGACCCCATTAATGAAAAAGACCGACGAGCGGAACATCGAATCGCATCTGAAGGAGAAACGGCTGTTCCAGCCCTCTCGCGAATTTGCCCAAAAGGCGCGGATCAAAAACTTCGCTCAATACCAGCGGATGTACCGTGAGTCGATCCGGCAGCCGCACAAGTTTTGGACGCGCGAAGCGAATGAGTTGGTCTGGCAAAAACGATGGCGCAAAGTTGTGGAATGGAAGCCGCCGTTCGCAAAGTGGTTCATTGGCGGAAAATTGAATCTTTCCGAAAACTGTCTCGATCGCCATTTAACGACCAGCCGCAGGAACAAGGCTGCGATTTTATGGGAAGGCGAGCCGGGCGAGCGCCGAACACTGACCTATCAGCAACTGCATAGCGAAGTTTGCCGGTTCGCAAACGTGTTGAAGCGCAACAAAATCGGCAAGGGCGACCGGGTGATCATTTACATGCCGACCATTCCGGAAGTCGCGGTCGCGATGCTCGCATGTGCTCGCATTGGCGCGGTGCACTCGGTTGTCTTTGGCGGATTTAGCGCGGACAGCATTCGCGATCGAATCGCAGACTGCGGTGCGATTGCATTGATCACGGCCGACGGCAGCTATCGCCGCGGCGGGATCGTTCCGTTGAAGAAAAACGTGGATGACGCGTTGCGCGGCGGGAGTTCGGTGCGGCGGGTGATTGTTTTTCAACGCGCCCACAATGAAATTCACATGGAAGAAGGCCGCGACGTCTGGTGGCACCGCGAATTGGAATACGTCGATGACAAGTGTCCGCCGGCTCCAGTCGACAGCGAACATCCGCTTTACATTCTTTACACCAGTGGCTCGACCGGAAAGCCGAAGGGAATCCTGCACACCACCGGCGGTTATTTGGTCGGGATTTACTCGACGACCAAGTACGTGTTCGATCTCCGCGACGAGGATATTTACTGGTGCACGGCCGATGTCGGGTGGGTGACCGGCCACAGCTATGTTGTTTACGGACCGCTCGCGAACGGTGCGACCACTTTCATGTACGAAGGCGCACCAAATTGGCCGGAGCCCGATCGTTTCTGGCGCATTATCGCCCAGAACAAAATCAACATTCTTTACACCGCGCCGACTGCGATTCGCGCGTTCATTCGGTGGGGCGACCAATGGGTGAAAAAGCACGATCTGTCTTCACTGCGTTTGCTCGGCACAGTTGGCGAGCCGATTAATCCCGAAGCGTGGATGTGGTATCACAAAACGATCGGCGGCGGACGTTGTCCGGTCGTGGATACGTGGTGGCAAACCGAAACCGGCGCGATCATGATCACACCGTTGCCCGGCGCGATTGCAACCAAACCAGGCAGCGCAACACTTCCATTTTTCGGCGTCGATCCGGCGATTGTCGACCCGAATGGAAAAGAAGTTGGCGCGAATGTCGGCGGGAAATTAATTATTCGCCGTCCATGGCCGTCGATGCTGCGCACGATCTATGGAGACAAGGAACGCTACCAAAAGCAGTATTGGAGCGAATACCCGGGCGAGTATCTGACCGGAGACGGCGCGCGCCGTGATAAAGATGGCTATTTTTGGATCGTCGGTCGTATCGATGACGTTCTCAACGTTGCCGGACACCGGCTGGGCACGTCCGAGATCGAATCCGCTCTGGTCAGCCACGCGCGGGTTGCCGAAGCAGCGGTGGTTGGGCGGCCGGACGAATTGAAAGGGCAGGGAGTTGTCGCATTTGTGACTTTGAAGACAGGTGTTGAAGCCTCGAACGATCTGAAAAGTGAATTGCGTGAACACGTCGGCGCTCACATCGGCGCCATTGCCAAGCCGGATGAAGTGCGTTTCGCTGAGGCGCTCCCGAAAACGCGCAGCGGAAAAATCATGCGCCGGTTGTTAAAAGAAATCGCAAGTGGCGCCAAAGTTACGGGCGACACAACAACGCTGGAAGACTTCAGCGTTTTGGCAAAACTGGCCACGTCTGAAGAATAAATCGTGAGCTTTATTCGCACAGGTTTGCGTGAGCTTGGTCTGAAGGTCCGCCGGCAACGAACCCGGATGATCCTTCGCCACGAGAAGCGATTGCTTCAACGCAGCCAAATCGCGCTGGGACGGGAAGGCACCTCCCAAGCCGCCCATTTCCCCGAACTGCGGAACGAGATCGTCGCACTCAAGAAACTGGAGCAGGAGCAAAAAGAAGTCGCGTTGCGAATTGCCCAAATCGAGGAAGGAATAAAAAACATCGAAGAGCAGCGTTCGGCGAACGCCAAAGAGCAGAGCGAAGCGATGTCGAAACTTGAGGCCGAGAAAAGGCCGATCCTTCAACGGCGCAATGACGCAAAGAACGCGGCCGAACTTTGCGAACGTGAGGTTAATGCCGTGGAGCGCCGCATCCAGGAAAACGATTCCGCGGACCAGGAGCTGTTGAAGAAACTGTCCGAATTGCACGCGATCAATCCGCCGCCGGCCGATTTGGACGCGCAAATTGCCGGCATTGGAGCCCGGCGAGCGCGTTTGCCGGATGAACGCGCCGAATTGGTGCGCGCCCGCCTCGGGAGCGCGGATGCATCCCGGCTCGCCAAAGAAAAGCTCGCCTCGGCTGAGGAAGAATTGTCGGCGATCGAGAAAAATATCACCAAAGTCCGGGGCGAGTACGAAGCGCGCGACAAAGGATTTGCCGACAATATTAAGACGCAGCAGGAAGCGGTTCGAGAAGCAAAGCAACATCATGAAGTTGTCGAAGAACGAAAGAACCCGGCTTATCTCAACATCGGCCGCCATCTCCACGTCCAGGGAATCGCGCCGCCCAACGCGCCCCATCTGCTCGAACAAGTTCGAAAACACCACGGGGCAGTGGATCAATATCAGAAGCACACGTCCGAGCTCGCGCTGCTCTCCAGCCAGATCGACAAACAAGAGCTGCGCCAGTTTTATTTCAGCGTCGTGTCCATTGTCGCTCTCCTGGCGATTATTTTGCCGCTAATCGCCAAGTCGCCCCGCAAACGGGAATGGTTGCCGCAGCAAACCGAGAGCATTCTCTCGGTCAATATCGATCAGTTCGATCACGCCGATTTCCTCAAACGCTGGCAAAAAGATCAAGCCGACGCCTACCAGGCGGTTTGGAACGGATTGATCGGCCCGGCTAGCCGCGCGCCGGTTTTAAATTTGTCCCGCGACGCGGTCCGAATTACTCGCGCGACCACGATTTCAGACAACGCGAGCGTCCGCGAATACATTCTGATCGAAACCAAAGCCGACCTGTCCAGCGTTATCCGCGCCGTCCAAAACGATAAGGATTTTCAACGGCGAAGCATTAGCGGCCTGTCGGTTTGGGAGAAACCAGACCTCGCAATCGCGCGGGTCGGGCCGGAAACGCTTGCGATCGGTGCATCCGCCGAGGTTGATCAGCTGGTCCGGGTGCGGCTTGGCATCGACGTGGACCTCAAAATTACCGGACAGCTTTTCGATCGATTCGAAGCGTTGGACAAGGAAAGCGCGCTTCGTTTGATCTCGCGCAATCCGCCGGACTTACCGCGAATGTATCATCCGATTTTCGCTCCGGAACTGCTCGAGAGCACTCAACTTTTGGGCCTTGCTCTCAATTTGCAGACTCCTGCGAAAGCGCGTCTGCTGCTGAAAATGAAATCGCCGGAGAATGCGTCGGAGTTTGCGCGCACCTTGCACAACGAACCTCAGAAATGGCTCCGAATGCAGGATTCGAATCTGATGCTGTTCACTCAAGCGCCCGATGTTTCGCGGCAGGGCGCGGATTTGGAAGTTCACTTCAACGTGCCTGAAGAAGCGGTCCAGCTGATGTTGCAACGGATTGCCAAGACCGACGTTGCCGGGACGGTGGCCGGAGGAAATTGATCGTTGGCCCGGTTTGAGTTTATAATTGCCGCTCATGTCCCGGTTTTGGATTTTTTCGCTGCTGCTCGCGCTTTCGATGTCGATGTTGGAAACGGCGCGCGCGGCCGAGCCCCAACCCCAACTCGTCGACATTGCTTCAGTCGATCCGACAATCATTATCGATTTGCGCTACGCGACCGAAAAGAATGTGACCGGCCATGCATTGTACCCGCGCGGCACACGCGCGTTGATTCTGCCCAGCGTTGCCCAGCAACTCGCCGGTGCGCAGGCCTGGCTTAAACAATTTAAGTACCGATTGAAAATTTGGGACGCCTATCGGCCGAAGGAAGCGCAGGAGCTGCTCTGGAAATACGCGGCCAAGGATCAATATGTCGCGAATCCCGAGAAAGGCTTTGGTTCGATGCATTCGTATGGCGTCTCGGTCGACGCCACAATGGTTGATGATTGGAGTCAGGACGTGACAATGCCCACCAAATTCGACGAGTTCACGCCGCACGCGATGATGGGTTATGTTGGCCGCGACCCGCAAGTGAAGCAGCACTTGACCCTGTTGCAGTTAGCGATGGCGCACAACAATTTCTATGGCCTGCGGGTCGAGTGGTGGCATTTTACGACCGCAGATTGGAAAAAATTCGTGCCCTACTGGGAAGATCCCACAATGTCTCAGGCAGAGAAGCCCTCCGCGCCGCCGAAGAGCTGATCGGTTCATCCAATGATTGACGCCATTCTTCGCGATCTGCGTCAGCCGGAATACATTCACGTTTTGATTAATCCTTTGCCGGTCTATGGGCTGGCTATGGGCCTCCTTGGATTGATTGTCGCGTTCTTTCTTCGCAGCCGCCCGGCTCAAATCTCGACCCTGATCATTGTTTTAATCTGCGCCGCGTCGGCCTGGCCGGTTTATGAATTTGGACAACAGGCGAAAGACCGAGTGCTTTCAATGGAGAACGAAGCCGGCGACGCCTGGCTCGAGGAACACCAGGATCGTGCGGAAGATTTGATTTGGATGTTTTACGCACTCGCGGTTTTGAGCGCGGCGGCGCTTTTTGTTCCCGCAAAATGGCCGCGCTCTGCAACGCCATTGATAATCGTTGTGATTCTGCTCGGCGTCGCAACGCTGGGCGCGGGCGGCTACATTGCCTATGCCGGCGGCAAAGTTCGGCATCGCGAATTCCGCAACGTTCCGCCGCCGCAGCATAAGCCGGACGACGTGCATTAGGATCGATAAGGGTCGTCCGTGCGATCGCAGGGTTGTAGGGCGTCTGTGTCAGACGCCGAGCGCGCGTATCTGGTCCGCTGTAGCCGGGGTCGATGACCCCGGCCGGCCGGCATCACCGATGCCGGCTACAACAACGCCGACGCCGTCTCACAGAGACGGCCTACAATTCTCCTGCGGACCCGGCTGGGATTTTGATTTCGGCAAGCGATTCGCTTGTCCTACAATTTTCGTTGTGACCACGGACCTCGAGCGCGCCGAGCAAAATGTCGAAACGCGCAGCGAATCGCTTAAGAAGCCGCTCGGTCTCAGTGATCTGGTTTTAACCCAAATTCTTTTCGTTGTTGGTTCCAGCTGGGTCGGGGCCGCAGCGAAACTCGGGCAGGCGCATCTGTTCTTCTGGCTGCTCGCCATTGTTCTTTTTTATATTCCACAGGCAGCGGTCGTAATTTACTTGAGCAACCGGATGCCGCTCGAGGGCGGGATTTATCAATGGGCCAAGCTTGGGTTCAACGAATTCGCCGGATTCATCACGGCGTGGAATTTGTGGCTGCTTTCCATCACGGTCATTGCGCTGGGTGGAATGTTTGTCACCACAAACATTTCCTATGCGCTCGGCGCCGCCTGGATGCCGAATAACAAGTGGTGCGTTTCGCTGATCAGCTCCGCGCTTGTGGTTGGCTTGGGTTGGACATGCCTGCGCGGGCTTTCGTTAGGCAAATGGCTCCACAACATCGGTGCCTTCGCAATGTTTTTGGTTTATGGAGCGCTGATTCTCCTGCCCTTGCTGGGTCTCGTGCGCGGCGACATCAAAAACTATCAGCCGCTGCCGATCGCCTTGCCGACGGTCTCGATCTTCTATTGTCTTAACGTCTTTACCAAACTCGGCATTGGCGCGCTGGCTGGATTCGAATACGTCGCCATTCTCGCCGGCGAAACCCGCTCGCCGGCCCGCGACATTGGCCGTTCTGTCCTGATCGCATCGCCGATCATCGCCCTGATGTTTATTTTGGGAACGAGCTCAGTCCTTGCCTACGTGGGGAATAATCCGATCGATCTGATTGGCCCTGTGCCGCAGACATTGCGTCTCGGCCTCCACTCATTTCCGAGCGCCGCTGCCATCGCGTCGGTTGGAATCTTGCTGATGACACTTCGCACGGTTGCGTCAACCAGCGTGCATGTTACCGGCAGCTCGCGGTTACCGATGGTCGCGGGCTGGGACCGGTTATTGCCGGCCTGGTTTTCGCGATTGCACCCACGATACAAGACGCCGATCAACTCGATCATCTTTGTCGGTACCCTGACGCTCGTAATCGCGATCGCGAGCCAGATCGGCGCCGGAATCCAGGAAGCGTTTCAACTAATCGACAATGCTGCAAACGTCTTCTACGGCATCGTTTACTTCACCATGTTCGCGTTGCCGCTTTTCGGCGCGCTTGGAGTGCGAACGAAATCAATCTGGCTGCGGATCGCCGCAATTTGTGGCGCTGCCGTCGCGATATTGGCCATTTTCTATACCGTTTATCCGATCATCGATGTTCCCAGTCCGTTGATCTTCGGAGCGAAGGTTGCGGCTGTCACGATCATCGCCAACGCGATTGGAGCGGCAATCTACGTCGTGGGAAAACGGCGACAAGGCGTTTAACGGCAACTTTCAGCGACCCAGCGCAGGTACTCCGGCAGACCGTTCGAAATTTGGAGGAAGATGATTTCCGGAACTTCATACGGATGAAGTGAACGCAGCCTTTCCTGAAATGCCGATTGTCGATCTTCGGTGAGCTTGAAGAAGACCAGCGTTTCGTTGGCTGATTCAAGTTTGCCTTTCCACCGATAAATCGATTCGACTCCGGGCAGAATGTTTGCGCAGGCCGCGAATTTTTCGTCGACGAGCTGGTTACAAATGCGCTGAGCGGTCTCGCGGTCCGGGAACGTGCTAAGTGCCAGAACAATCGCTTCAGACATGCGGAAACTTGAGCAGAAGATAACAAAGGAAACAAAATATTTCCGGGAAGGCCGCAACAGACCTTCGTTATCTTCGCTTCCTTCTATGGAATATCAGGCAGGAACTAAAGCCTCGCGTCGACAGATCCACCCTCCGCCAACGACAACGTCGCCATGATAAATCACCGCCGCCTGACCGGGGGTGACCGCGCGCTGCGGTTCGTGTAAACGGATTCGCGCGCGGTTGTTCTCCAACGGCGTCACCGTCGCTCGTGTCCCCGGGTGGCTGTAGCGAATCTTCACCGTGAGATCTGCGCCTTCGGCAGGCCGTTCCCGGGCAATCCAATTCGTCCGGTCGATTTCGAATTCGTCGCAAACCAAATCGTCAGCGTCTCCGACAATGACGCGATTTGTTTCCGGATCGAGATCGACCACATAACGCGGCCGAAGCGATCCCCCGGGAAGTCCCTTGCGCTGACCGATCGTAAACAGCTCGATGCCGTCATGTTCCGCGACAAAGTTTCCAGCGACGTCGTAAATCTCGCCGCGATGAAATTCCTTCTCGCCCAGGTGCGATCGCAAAAACGCTTTGTAGTCGTTGCCGGGGACGAAACAGATCTCCTGGCTGTCGACTTTGTCGGCGACTTTCAGGCCTAAGGAATGGGCAATCTTTCGGATCTCCGGTTTTTGCATCGGCCCGAGCGGAGTCAAAGCCCGCTGAAGCTGCGGCTGGCGCAAACTGAACAGGAAATACGACTGATCTTTTCGGGGATCGACGCCTTTTCGCAACACAGCGTGGCCGGCCTGATGGTCGATGATCGCGTAATGGCCGGTCGCGATATAATCGCAGCCGAGTGCTTCCGCTTTACCCCAGAGATTGCCGAACTTGAGTTTCTCGTTGCACATGACGCACGGGTTCGGCGTTCGGCCGGCCTGATATTCGCTCGTGAAATAATCGATGACGGTGCGTTCGAAGAGGTCGGCTTCGTCGACCACGTAATGAGGAATGCCTAACGAATGGGCGACAGCACGCGCGTCAGCCACGGCCTGCGGCCCGCAACACTTGTCTTCCGCGCGGGAAATGCAGTCCTGTGGCCAGACTTTCATCGTCACGCCAACGACGTCGTAGTCTTGTTCGCGCAATAAATAGCCCGTCACGCTGGAGTCGACTCCACCGCTCATGCCGAGAAGGACGCGCTTTCGTTTTAAGCTCATTTCGAAGTTAGGAATTTCGATCAATCGCTGGTTGAGTCAATCTGAGGTGGCTCGGCTTCTCCGAGGGCGATCAACGCGTTCGACCCTTTCGGTTTCCGGCTGACGAATTCGCTGTCGCGCAAGGTGAATCGCCAGGGATGATGCATTGAGCGCGTGATTCCTATCCGTGCATC
>JAJPJU010000278.1 GCA_021324035.1 Spartobacteria bacterium
AAGGTGAGCTTCATCGCCCAAGGCGTGATGTCGGGAAAAATCTTCGAGCTCGCTAAACCGGCGAACATGTCGCTCTGGAAAGAGCTCTCCGGTTATTTCGCTCAGCCTGAAATAAAAGCGAAGATGGCCACCGAGCTGGACTCTGTTGCCGAGCCGGAGCGCCGCACGTTCATGATGGCGAACATGGTCACCGAGCAGCTGGCATTTAGATTTTTCCAAAAATTTGTCCAGCAACTCACCGCCGGAAACATGCTTGAAAGCATGCAGGCGTTGAGTGCAATCGTGCCGATTCTGGTCGTGTTGGCGCCCTACATTTACGGATTCCACAGCCAGGCCCCGTCGCGAAAATGGTTGCGCGGCATTTTTCGCGACCTGACCGGACAGATTCCGAAAGAATTGCAGAACAACAAACGGGCCTGGTTTACCGACACCCTCGAGGATGTGAACGGCGTTGCCACCACGATTCGCAAAATGACAGCCGCGGGAGCTGCCGCTGGCAAAGAACTGATCGTAGTCACTTCCCGCACCGAGCTCACCGTCGACGACATTCCGATCAAGAACTTCAAGCCGATCGGCGAGTTCGAATTGCCGGAATACGAACTCCAGAAGTTAAGCTTCCCTCCGATTCTGCAAATGCTCGATTACATTCAGCGCGAACGATTCAGCGAAGTCATCATTAGTACGCCGGGGCCGATCGGACTAACTGCATTGCTCGCGGCCAAAATGCTCAACCTCCAAACCAGCGGCATTTATCACACCGATTTTCCGCAATACGTCCGCATTCTGACCGAAGACAGTTTTCTGGAAAGTGTGACCTGGCGTTTCATGCATTGGTTTTACGGACAACTCGACACCGTGTTCGTCAATTCGGAAGAATATCGCCAAAGCTGGATCAAACGCGGCCTTGATCCTGAGAAATTAAAAATTCTTCCGCGCGGACTCGACACAGAATTATTTCATCCAGTCCGTCGCGATCCGGCCTTCTTCGAAAAATTCGGAGCAACCAACGGGCAGGTCAGATTGCTTTACGTCGGACGCGTGTCGCGAGAAAAGGATCTCGATCTTTTGGTCGAAGCGTACCGCCGTCTGCGAACCGAGGGACTCTCGATCCAGCTTTTCATCGTCGGCCACGGTCCGTACTCCGAGACGCTGCACGAATCATTGCCGGAGGCGTATTTTACCGGCTACCTCACCGGCAAAGAGCTGGCGGCCGCCTATGCATCGGCCGACATTTTTGTTTTTCCGAGCACAACCGACACGTTCGGAAACGTGATCATTGAGGCGCAGGCATCGGGCGTTCCCGTGGTCGTTTCCGATTCCGGTGGACCCAAAGAACTCGTCGAGAACAACGAAAACGGTTTGATCACCAAGTCGCATGACGCTGACGATCTTACTCGCGCCATCCGGGAACTGGTGGTCGATTCGGATCGGCGCAAGCGAATGGGCAATCACGCACGCGAAAGCGTAATCAATCGCACCTGGCCGAGCGCATTCCGAAAATTCTGGGCCGCGACTCAGCTCTAATTACTAACTCGGCAACGGCGGAGGAAGCGGCGGTGGGGCCGGCGGGCTTGCACCATTCCCGGCCCAAACGTCGTAGTCCGGTCCGAATTGCCGAATGAACCGAAGCCCAAACCCGCGCAGGACAACATAAATCGGCAGCGTAATCACAGTACCGATGTAGGGAAGCAGCGCGATGCAACATGTCGCCAAAATCACAATGCACGACGCAAAGACGGTTCCGATCGTCAGCGCGATCCAAAACAAACAGTAGAGGGTGATCTCGCCAGGATAGGTTGCAATGAGCGCGACCGAAGCTCGAAATCCTTCGCGCGCCAAACACCGGCGGCGATACATTATCGCGATCATAAAATGGCCGATCAACGCCCAGGCGATGACCAGCACCGCTGCAACTGCCACCCACAACGCGATGACGCAGAGAATATAAACATCATGCAGGTGCGGAAGCGCTCCACCGCTGCGAATGATTGGGACGAGAAAAGGCAAGGCAGCCGCGAGCAAGACGATCATCATGATCACCCCCACCGCCAATGAGAACAGGAAATAACTGTTCCCCTGCTCTCGAAATTCGCGCCACGGCTCCGCGATTGCGCCTCGATTCTTCGCGATGCAATCAACGAAAATAAAACGCCCGCGAGATCGCAACCAGGCGACCAGGACGATTAACGCGACCAGCAGGGCGATGAACCCGATGATGCCGTAAATTAAAATCCAGTGCGGAATCTGGCTGACGGTGTCGCGAACTTCCTGCGCGCCCGGAACGTCTTTCCAATCATCGCCGCGCATATTGAAGTTGTAATTGCCGTTGCCCAGGTTCGAAAGCCACGCTGCGAACCCGATCACAAACCACTTTTTCAATTCGAAAGGACGAAACAGGATCTGGTTCATCAGTTCGAATGCCTCGTTAAACGGCCTGATCGTCTCGATGTTTGGGCCGCCGCCATTCATACTGCCGATTTCACCCGTTGGTGACCTATTGATCAAGCTTCTACTGCGAACGCGCCGGTTTTGTGTAGGGTGAATTGCCTCGGCGCCGAGGAAATTGGCCACCGGAAGGAACGGCCAGAACCGCGCCGGCCAGCGAAAGAATTCAACCATGGAGCGAACAACATCGCGGCGCTATCCGATTGGCGCGGAATTGATTTCGTCAAACAAAACCAACTTTCGGGTTTGGGCGCCAAAAGCGAATAGCCTCGACGTCGTTGTCGAAGATGCCCATGGAAACGATTCCAAGCGATCGTTTCACGCGCTCAACCGCGAAGCGGACGATTATTTCTCCGGGACCGTGGACGTTGGCGCGGGCGCTCGCTACCGGTTTCGGATCAACAATGATGACGCTCATTGCTATCCCGATTCGGCGTCACGTTATCAACCCGATGGACCACATGGCCCGTCTTGTGTGATTGACCCCACTGCTTTCCAGTGGACCGATCAGAATTGGCGCGGGCTTAAACTTACCGGGCAAATCATCTACGAATTTCACGTCGGCACGTTTACGGGCGAAGGAACGTGGCGTGGGGCCGCGGAGAAATTGCCGCTGCTCAAAGAGGACGGCATCACTTTGCTCGAGATGATGCCGGTCGCAGATTTTCCCGGCCGTTTCGGTTGGGGCTATGACGGCGTAGACCTGTTCGCGCCGTGTCGCCTCTACGGCGAGCCCGACGATCTTCGCTTTTTCATTGATCGCGCGCACTCGCTCGGCCTGGGCGTCATTCTCGACGTTGTCTATAACCATTTCGGTCCCGATGGAAATTATCTCGGCGCGTTTTCCGATTACTACACGTCGAAGGAGAAAAATGAATGGGGCGAAGGCATTAATTTTGATGGCGAGAATTCCGGACCGGTGCGCGAATTCTTCATCACTAACGGGCGATACTGGATCGAAGAGTACCATTTCGACGGCTTTCGCTTCGACGCGGCCCAGGGGATTCGCGACAAGTCGGACGAATACATTGTCGGCGCGATCGGCCGTGCGGCACGGGCAGCTGCCGGTGAGCGTGCGATAGTTTTGGTCGCCGAAAACGAGCGCCAGGAAACAAAGATGATCCGAGCGCGGGCCGAAGGCGGCGATGATCTCGACGGAATGTGGAATGACGACTGGCACCACACCGCGATGGTGGCGCTGACCGGCGTCCGCGAAGCGTATTACACCGATTATTGTGGTACGCCGCAGGAATTCGTTTCGGCGGCGAAATATGGTTTTCTCTTTCAAGGTCAGCCTTACGTCTGGCAGGAAGCGGAGCGCGGTTATCCGTCGTTCGGAGTAAGACCGGACGCATTCGTTTCATTCATCGAGAATCACGACCAGGTTGCGAACACCGCGTTTGGCGAACGCGTCCGTTTTCTCACCTCCCCTGCGCGTTATCGCGCGATCATCGGGTTGTTGTTGTTAGGCCCGTGGACGCCACTGCTGTTTCAGGGCCAGGAATTTGGCGCGACTGCGGCGTTTCGATATTTCAGCGACGTCGGCGACGATCAACTCAAGGAAGCTGTCCGCAAAGGCCGCTTCAAATTTCTCTCACAATTTCCGTCGGTAGCTTCGCCCGAAGTGCAGGAACGTCTGCCGGTGCCGCATCATCGCAGCACTTTTGAAGGTTCGAAGCTGGACTGGGACGATCGCGCGCGGAACCCGCAACTTTGGCATTTGCATCGCGATCTCATTCAACTTCGGCATAACGACGTCCGGTTTCGCGAATTGAAACCGCACGGCGTGGACGGCGCAGTTCTGGGCGCGGATTCGTTTGTGCTGCGATATTTCGCCGATGCCCCGCACGAGGAACGATTGCTGGTCGTCAATTTCGGCGGGCTGCAGACATTGAATCCCGCGCCGGAGCCTTTGCTCGCGCCACCGGATCGGCACGAATGGCAAACCTTGTGGACCAGTGAAGCCGCGAAATATGGCGGGCTTGGCGAACGCGCAATCGTTCACGAACAGGGCTGGACTTTGTTCGCTGAGGAAACAGTTGCGTTGCGCGCGGTTGCCACCAACAAACCGCGCAAAACTCCGAAGCAACGCTAAGATCTGCACCTCATGCAAGAAGACCAGCCAACAACTGTCCGCACCTTGCATTGGGACCCGCGAACGTTCTCGCGTGAGATTCTATTGGAACGCGAATGGCTCGTAACCAACGGCCTCGGCGGCTATTCCTCCGGCACAATTTCCGGCGCGATTACCCGCCGTTATCATGGCGTATTAATCGCCGCGTTGCCCGCGCCGTTCGGTCGCGTCCTGATGTGGAGTCATGTTTCGGAGTTTCTGCGTTTCGACGACGACGACGTTGTTTCCCTTGGCGGCGAAGAACGATCCGGGGGACAACTCGATCTTCGCGGCGCGGATTTTCTTCGCGAGTTTCGATTGGAGGACGGACTTCCGGTTTGGAGTTATCACGTTCGCGATCTCGTATTCGAAAAGCGGGTCACGATGCCGCACCTCCAGAACACGGTGCATGTCAGCTATCGAATCGTTGCCGGTTCCAGCCGTCCGCGCTTGGAATTGCGGCCGGCGTTTCATTTTCGTCATCACGAAACTCCGGTGAACGAAGGGCCTGTCGGGCCGTACAAGGTTACTTCGATCGGCGATCGCTACGAGATCGCGGCCGAACATGGCGAATTGCCGCCGGTGCGAATGAAAATCTGCCGGTGCCAGTCTGATTTCAACGTCGCCCCGAAACATCTCACTCAAGTTTTGTATCGGATCGAGCAAAGCCGGGGTTACACGTTCGAAGGCGACTTGTGGAGTCCTGGATTTTTCCATGTGGATCTTGCCAAAGAAAGATCGGTGACGCTGGTCGGATCCACCGAAGAATGGGACATCATCGAAGTTCTGAGCCCGGACCAGGCCCACGGGGCGGAGCGTGAACGTCGCGCGCGTTTGCTCCAGGATGCGCTCCCGAAAGCGCGGCACGATTTTCCGGCTGAATTAGTTTTTGCAGCGGATCAGTTTGTGATTACGCCGGCCGGCCGCCTTGAAGAAGCGGCCCGAGCTCACGCGGCGGGCGACGAAGTGCGAACAATCATTGCCGGCTACCATTGGTTCACAGACTGGGGCCGCGATACGATGATCAGTTTGGAAGGTCTCACCTTGCTGACGGGACGCTGGCTCGAGGCGGGTTACATCTTGCGCACGTTCGCCCATTACGTTCGAGATGGATTGATCCCCAACATGTTTCCGGACGGAGCGAGGGAAGGCAAATATCATACCGCCGATGCAACGCTTTGGTTTTTTCACGCAATCGGGCGCTACGTTCAACGCACCAAGGACTTCAACACGTTGAAGTTTCTTCTGCCAACGTTGGTGAATATTGTTGATCACCATTTGCACGGCACAAAATTCAATATCCAGGTCGATGCCAAAGATGGACTGCTCGCGGAGGGCGAAGCTGGTTATCAGCTCACCTGGATGGACGCGAAAATGGGCGATTGGGTTGTTACTCCGCGTCGCGGAAAAGCAGTCGAAATCAATGCGCTGTGGTACAACGCGCTCCGTTTGATCGCCGAATGGTCGCGCGAATGTGGCGACCCGACATTGGCCAGTCGCTACGACGATTGTGCCGAACAGGCCTTCGCATCCTTCAACGAAAAATTTTGGTTCGAAGAAGGCCGTTATCTTTACGACGTGGTTGACGTGGATGGTGGGACTGGTCGCGACCCGGCCTGCCGGCCAAATCAGCTCTTCGCCGTCTCGCTGGATTATCCGGTGCTGAATCCCGAACGTTGGGCCGCCGTCGTCGAGATCGCAGAAAAAAAGTTGGTGACGCCGGTTGGACTGCGTTCACTGTCACCGAACGATCCAAATTACAAACCGATTTATGGCGGCGACCTGCGTTCGCGTGACGGCGCCTATCATCAAGGAACGGTATGGGCCTGGCTGATTGGGCCATTTGTGGACGCGTGGCTGAAAGTTCATCCACACGACCGGTCGTCCGCCCGCAAATTCCTGGACTGCTTCCCCGAACATCTCAACGACAACGGCTTCGGGACCATCAGTGAAGTATTCGATGCCCGCGAGCCGCATCATGCCGGCGGTTGCATCGCTCAGGCGTGGAGCATTGCCGAAGTGTTGCGGGCGTGGCTCGAAACCGCCTAACGATTCGCCTTGTCGACGACGCGCCTGTTCGCGTGTCGGAGCGGCTACAATTCAGGGCTGCGATTTGACGCGCAAATCTATCTCCGCCTGCGATTTATTTTTGATGGCTGAAGCAGAAACCGCACACCAAGTCGAGCAGCGGCCGGAGGTCAAAAAAGAACTTCGACGGACCGGTCACAAACAACCCGAAAAAACGGTCAAAGCCGCGGCGAAGGATAAATTTTGGTTCGTCGCTCATGCGCTTCTTCTAATCGGATGCGCCGTCTTCTACCACCTTATCGAATCAAAGACCATACCGCTCAGCCAAACGCAGCTCAGCTTGGCTTACCGGTTCATCCGCGGCACGGCGCTGGTTGTAATAGTGCTGGCCATTGCCAAAGCGGTTCGGGTTTATGCCATCGGCCAAATCGACGATACCGTCACTCGTTTTACTCTACGCCGGATTCTTCTTTTGATTGTCGGTGTGCTGGTCGCGGTGATCGCGATCTCCGTCGTTTTTATAAACTGGTACGGCGCGCTCACCGCGCTCGGAATCGGTTCAATCATCGTGGGCCTTGCCGTCCAGACGCCCGCCAAGAGCTTCATCGCCTGGATTTATATCTTGGTTCGACAACCATATCGCGTCGGTGATCGGATAAAAATCGGCGACGCGACCGGTGACGTGATCGATGTCGGTTATCTCGACACGACGTTGTGGGAATTTGGCGGGCAATACATCTCCGGAGACCATCCGAGTGGACGGGTTATCCGCTTTCCAAATGAAAAAGTCCTCGACGAAATTATCTGGAACTATTCCTGGCCGCTCTTTCCTTACATCTGGAACGAAATCAAATTCCAGATCGCCTATCAAAGCGATTTGCAATTTGTCAGCGAAACCATGCAACGCGTAGTGGCGGAAGAAATCGGCAAAGACATGAGTGAGCGAGTCGAAGTTTACCGACGACTCCTGGCCAAGACGCCGGTAGATGAACTGCAAGTTCGCGAACATCCCCGCGTCATCTTTCGCGTGGACGAAGTGACGTGGGTCGATGCAATCGTGCGTTATCTCGTTTCACCTCGCGAAGCCGGGTCGATCAAATCGCGATTGGTTCCAAAGCTCCTCGCCGCGCTCAATACTGCTCCGGGAAAGGTCATGTTCCCGAAAGGCGACGCACGATAAACCAGCTATAATTTCGTCCGTCCGGACATCGCCTGCTGCAAGGTTAGATCGTCTGCTGATTCCAACGCCGCTCCCGCCGGCAAGCCCCGGGCGATCCGCGTCAATGCCACGCCTTTGTTTTTCAAGAGATCGACCAGATAATTCGTGGTCGCTTCGCCCTCCACATCAGCCGCCAGCGCGAAAATGATCTCGCTGAACTTTTCTTTTTCCGTCCGGTCGAGCAATTCCTTGATTCGCAAATCTTCCGGACCGATGTGATCCAGGGGCGAAATCCGGCCGCCTAACGAATGATACCGTCCGCGGAATGCGCCCGTTTTTTCCAAGGGCAGGATATCGGTCGGCTGCTCGACCACGCAAAGAAGTTCGACGGCGCGTGACGAATCCGAGCAGATATCGCAAAGTTCGTTGGTCGTGAAATAGCCGCAAAGTTTGCAGGGGTGAATTCCCCGGCGGGTCTCCGAGATGGCCCGCGCGATCTGCTCCGGTTGATCGCCACGCGCCTGCACGATCCAGAGCGCGATCCGTTCGGCCGATCGTGGGCCAACTCCTGGCATGTGACGCAGTTGCGCGACCAAATCCCGAAGCACGGATGGATATTCCGTTTTCTTCATGAGCATCTACTCGAGCGCAGCTCCCACAATCCCCGGGCGCTCTCTACATCGGCCGCATCGGCACTTCGGCAAGATGGAGCGCGAGCGGCTCCAGCCGGCGCAGATACAATTGCAGGGGCGCGTCTTCTTCCTCGTTAGGCCCGCGCGCCTTTTGAAATTCGGAATACGCTTCGGCCCAGCGTTTCTCCCGATAAAATACAACGCCGTTCCAAAAACAATCACGACGGGCGAGTTGTTCCGGTTTCGCTTCCGCGGCCGGCCAGAGAGGTTCGTATATCTCGTGACGCTCGCGCGAATTTACGCCGCTTAGAAAATCGATCGGGCGGGCGACAATGTACCGGCTGGCAAGCTCGAAGGTGCGAGGCCCGATCAAAACTCGAGATCCATAAAATCGATTTGCCACACAAAATCGCCGCGCGAGCTCGACTGGCTCACCGCTCGTGATCAAACCTGGACGATTCCCGTTTTGAAGAGGCGCCACCACCATCGTTCCCGAGCTGACACCGACATGAACATCGGATTTCGCATCTCCATTCGCCAGACGCGCCCGGCGAAATTGATCGACCACGTCCAGCGCAACCCGCACTGCTTTGTCTCCATGATGGGCGTCTACTTCCGGAAAACCAAACAGCGCAACCACGCCCTCGGCATCGGCGGTTTGAATGTAACCGCCCGCACTGGTGAAAATATCCGTCGCGCGACGGATAAAGTCTTCGGTGATTTTGCCGAACTCTGGAGGTTCGCATTCGTCCGCGAGATCGTATTTGTTCGCGACATCGCAAACTACCACGGTGGTTTCGTAAGTCTTCGCGTCGGGATCGAATGGAATGTCCCCCGAGATAACGCGTTGAAGCTGATCGTTTGATAATCTATCGCTGAAAAACGCGCGCGCGGTCACCGACCGCCCTCGATTAGCGATCGCCGTGTAACGATCGGCCGCGACGAACCCGAGAACGGTGGCAAGCATCGACGGCAACGGTTGAAAAAAAACTTTATACAGGCCACAGATCCAGGCGACGGCTGCGAGTTCGATCAGCAATCCGATCACCAGCAGCCCGATTCGACCGCGTCGAGCACTTGTCGTCGTCAGCGCCGCCACGCCAAACGCGAGGACCGACATGAACACGTATTGCAGCTGGGTTGGCAGATTGTGAGTGGTAGATCCGGAGTCCGCAATGTAATCGGCGGTTCGTGATTCGAATTCCCTGACCTGAGGTACGAGCTGCAGAGCGCTCACCACCACCACGGTGAAGATACCGATAATTAAAGTCGCTATCAGCGGACGTCTCATGAACGGGATCAGGGTTTGGCCATCGATGGCGAACCTGGATAGTACGACTGTACAACCAGTTCACTCAAGCATCTGTCTGGCCCATCCACTGCGTCGGCCCCCAGGACGAAATTGGAGCGGCCGGTGTTCTTTTTCACCAGGTTCAAACCGAACTGGTAATCCTTGAACAAGTGGGCGCAGAGATCGGTCATGGTCATTCGCTCGCTATGGGCGCGTTCCACCAAACGCCGGACGGCGGCATCGTCAAAAACAATTTCGATGCCGTGAGCCTTGGCGAACGCCGCCGCCCATTGTCGGGCCGCATCCTCCAGCATCCTGGCCTCGTGCTTTTCACCTTCCGCCATCAATCGATCGAGCACCCGCTTCGGCTCCCGCACCAGCTCTGCCGTCACCCGCAATTGACTCAAACCTGAGCCTGCCAGGTGGTATTTGTAATCGCGGAAGAGCTTTTCAAACACTGTTAGCAAACCGCGCGCGCCCGTTTTTTCCGAAGCCGCGGCTTCGGCAATCAGACGAAGCGCTTCGTCGTCAAAACTAATCTCGATCCCGTAGGCCCTGAAAGCGCGTTCGTACTGGCGCAACAGGCTGCCTTCCGAAAATTTCATGATCTTAAACAGATCCTCAGCGTCGAGATCCAGACAGACCACCCGCACCGGCAAACGCCCAATGAATTCCGGCTCGAAACCGTACTCGACGAAATCCTGAGTCGTGACGTGTTGAAACAATTCGTTATCCATCACCTGCACCGGATCCGCCCGAAAACCGATCTGTCCCTGACGAACGCGTCGCGCCACTTGCTCCTTCAACTTTTCGAACGCACCACTGACGACAAATAAAATGTGCCGCGTGTTAATGGTTTCACGCTTTGCTTTGCCTTTGCGCTGGAATTCGAACGCGGCCTGCAACTGCGCCTGCAAATCGTTCATGCTCCGCACTGGCACTTCCGTCTCCTCCATCAACTTGAGCAGGGTCGTTTGCACCCCGCGGCCGCTGACGTCCCGGCCAATCAGATTTCCGGCCGAAGCGATTTTGTCGATCTCGTCGATGTAAATGATTCCGAACTGCGCGAGATTCAGATCGCCGTTGGCTTTGTGAACAAGCTCGCGCACCAAATCTTCCACATCGCCGCCGACGTATCCGGTTTCGCTGAACTTCGTCGCGTCCGCTTTCACAAACGGAACTTTGATCAAATCCGCGATGTGTTTGATAAGGTAAGTTTTTCCAACACCGGTTGGTCCGACCAGAATCACATTCTGCTTTGCGTACTCGAGTTGATCGGCCGCCTTCGGATTATCTCGCTCGAGCTGATCTAAATATTTCGCGTGATTGTAATGATCGCAGACCGCGATTGAGAGAACCTTCTTGGCTTCGTCCTGTTTGATCACGAACCGGTCCAGGTGCGCTTTGATATCGCGCGGGAGAAAGTTGAATTCGAAATCGTGCGCCTTCGCCGCCGGCTCCGGCTTCTCTTCGGTCTCGGCTTCCGCCGGTTCCGGGGCCGGAAATGCCGCAACCGAAACGTGATCGCCGAAGTTCTGTTTCATAAACTCGGAGATCTTCGTCTTCAATTCCTCGGGTGAAGGAAACGTCGGTGGCGGTGGATTTTGCTCCATGTTGTAGCGGCGGTCTATGACCGCCGACAGGGCGCAGGCGTTCAAAACGGGGTCGCGCCCCAAAATCTACCATCGGAACTCGCGGTGTAAACCGGCCCCAAACTCACATTGGCGGGAGCGATTCTCTTCCGTATCTCAGTACGCGACTCATCCAGATCAGCTCATCCAGGAATTTGTCCACCCGACGGACGAAGTTTTCATCGAGCAGGTTCCCGCGTTCGTCGAAAAGCATGCCGACCTTTCCGAAATTTACGTCTTCGAAGATCGTCACCAGGCCGAACTCGCGCATTACCGGCAGCAAATTCTCGATTACGCGCGCGCCTCCGATAATGCCCGCCGAGACCCCGCAAATCCCAACCGCTTTGTGAATGTACTCCTTCAAGCACATATCCAGCGCGTGTTTCAGAAGGCCCGGAAAACTGTGGTTGTATTCCGGCGTCACGATAATCAGACCGTCGCAGCGCTCGATTGTCGCCGCGAATTTCGGATCCTTCATTTGTTCGCCGGCGTCATCGAGCTTCATCGGCAGAGTGCGAACATCGATGAATTCAGTTTCCACACCGGCCCGCGCTTTGGTTCGTTCGAACACAAATTTCGCCGCGTGCTCGCTTTCGCGACCCTGGCGAGCGGTCCCAAGAATCAGCGGAATGAAGAGCGGAGAATCCATTTCTAGACAGGATTTACAGGATTCAGATGATTAAAGAAAACCGGAATCCAGTTAATCTTGTTAATCCTGTTTAGTTAGAGTGCCGATGGCCGGACTCGAACCGGCACGGGCCGTTTAAAGCCCAACGGATTTTAAGTCCGTTGCGTCTGCCATTTCGCCACATCGGCGGATTTACCTGGGGAAGGTAGCCACAGAACCTTAAAAATGAAATAAGCCTCCACTTACCGCCTCTGCGTGGGTGCGGCGCGACAAACAATCTCTTGCTCGCGCGGTGTAAAAGAAACAAACCTCGATCGGCCAAATCCGGATTGATTTGTGGAGCGAAAAACCAGCCTGTGCCGCAGTGGCGCCCTCGCTTCGGGGTTTGGGCGCCACAAGACGGCTCTGCAGGCAAGCCGCGGCTGTTTTCCCCGCTTCGGAGCGGCGCAGCTTACTGCGCCGCTTCTTTCCGACCTGACAATCACTCCTTTATGCCGGAGACGAAATCGGCCACATCCAGCGGCCGCCACCCAACGCGTAGTACTATATTAGATGGGGTCGTCCGGGCGGGAGCGTCCGCTCCCCGACAGGGCGATGGCGATTGAAGTCAATCGCCGCCACCTAATCTATCAAAATTCAAACAGGAGGAGTTATGGCTCGGAAGTTGGAAGGCAAGAAGGTGGCCATTTTGGTGGCTAATGGCTTTGAACAAG
>JAJPJU010000297.1 GCA_021324035.1 Spartobacteria bacterium
AACACCGACCTCACCGTCAGCGAAGTCGGCTTTGGGCTCTGGACAGTCTCGACCGGGTGGTGGGGCACCTTCACTGAAGGCGAAGCGATTGCCCTCATGCACAAAGCCTTCGATCTGGGGATAACCCTGTTCGATGCCGCCGATACTTACGGCAACGGGTTGAGCGAGGAGCTTATTGCCAAGGCGTTCCCGGCCCAGCGCGACCAAATCGTTATCGCGACCAAGGTTGGCTACGATTTCGTCCATCACGGTGAAGCGCGCGGCCGCGGTCAGCGCGAAATCCCGCAGGATTTCTCACCGGAAGCGATCGAACGCGCGACCGATGCGGCGTTGAAGCGATTGAAAACCGATCGGATCGATTTGCTGCAATTGCACAACATCCGAATGGAACAGATTTACGACGACGCGCTTTGGAAAACGGTCGAGAAATTGAAAGCGTCGGGAAAGATTCGCTATTACGGCATCGCTCTCGGTCCCGCCATCGGCTGGCTCTACGAAGGCGTGAACTGCATTCGCGAGCGAGACGTCACCAGCATTCAGCACATTTACAATATCCTCGAACAACATCAGGGAAGCCCGATGCAGGACGCCGCCAAGGAATTCGGGAAAGACACGATGTTTCTAATTCGCGTGACCCATTCGTCAGGAATGCTGGAAGGCAAATATACAGCCGACACCGTGTTTCCGCCGGGCGATCATCGCAGTCATCGCCCGCGCAGTTGGTTGCTCAACGGCGTTAAAAAGATCGATAAACTGCGATTCCTGGAAAACTCGGAACGGACGCTTGGCCAAGCCGCCCTGCTTTGGCTGCTGGCAGACGATAGTATCGCGTCCACGTTGCCCAACATTTATAACGAAGAACAACTCATTGAGTTCGCAAAAGCGCCCGATTGTCAGCCGTTGACTGCCGACGATCTCGCCAAGATCGACGATCTTTATTCAAAAAACTTCGGTCTCGAGCCGGAGGAACACAAATTCAAGGGGACCATGGTTCCGGAAGAGACGGCAGCCGCTTAGACACCAATTCGTGTAATTAGTGTCTAATCCGAAGAGTCGTCCTCTTCGACCGGTTGAGCGCGGCGAACTTCTTGGGTCGATTCTTTGCGGCCACGCCCTTTCGCGTCCGGCGATTTGTAAATTTCCTTAAAAATGTCGGCAATCATCGGCGCTGCGGTAGTGCCGCCATGCACTTTGCTTCCAACGTCCCCTTCATAAACCGCCGAAAACGCGTAACGCGGTTGGTCGGCCGGCAAAAATCCGGCAAACCACGCCGCGGTTCGTTCTTTGTTCTTTGGACCCCACTGGGCAGTTCCGGTTTTTCCCGCGACTTCCACGCCATCCAATTCCGCTTCGTGGCCGGTCCCGTTCGGCCCATTTACGACGTCGATCATGCCTTCGCGAACTTCGTTCATCGTAGCCTCGGAAGCGTCCAGTGTTCGCTTCTCGCGCAATTGGTAAGCGGTCACAATCTGTTGATTCACTGATTGGACCTGGCCCACCAGCCGCGTTTGATAAACTTTCCCGCCGTTGGCGATGATTGCCATCGCCTGCGCCATCTGTAACGGCGTCACCTGGGTGTCGCCTTGGCCAATCGATAGATTGGCAATGTCGCCATTAAGAATTTTGCGGCCGTGCGTCGCTTTCATGTAATCGTCGTTTGGAACGCGTCCCTCCGCTTCACCACGCAACGGAATTCCACACCTCGCTCCGAAACCGAGTTTGAGTGCCCAATCAATGATCGGTTGCGCGCCGGTTTTGATTCCAACCTGGTAGAACCAGGTGTCGCACGATTCGGTTAGCGCTTGAACAAAGTTCTGGGCGCCCTGGTCGCCCTTTTTCCAATTGTGGAACATCAGGTTGCCGATTTGGATGGCCGGCACGCATTGATAGAGATCATCGGCTCGAACTGCGCCGGTCTCCAAGGCTGCAATACCGACCGCGACTTTGAAAGTTGAGCCGGGCGGATACGACGAACGAAAGGCGCGCGCCAACAGCGGAATATCGGGGTCGTCCTGAAGTTGTTTGAACTTCTCCGCCGAAATCGAAGGAACGAATGAATTCGGATCGTAAGCCGGCCAGGAAGCCATCGCCAGAATGTCGCCGTCGGTGGGATCCACGATCACGATGGCGCCCCGCTTTGCCCTCGCGGCCAGCGCTTTTTCGGCCAGCTGTTGCAGCCGGAGATCCAAAGTTGTTACGATGTTGTTTCCAGGCACCGCCGGCTTCACCAGCTTTTCGGAAGTCTTACGGCCATCCTTGTCGAAGGTGATTTTGTATTCCCCGTGCTTGCCAGTGAGCAGCTCGTTGAATGTTTGCTCGAGTCCGTCGCGACCCTCTGTTTCCGGCCAGAGCGTTTCGTGATTGTCGATGATCCCGTCGAGATTGCGTCCCTTTTTGCCAGTGTAACCAATGATATGGCCGGCCGCCTTGCCGTTCGGATAAACTCGAACGTAAACCGGACGGACGACGAGCGAATCCTTGGCCCGGTCCTTGACCGCTTCGTACTCGGATTGACTGAGATTCTGCGCTATCTCCAACGGCAGAATGCCGCGGTTGTGGTAATGCCGCAGAATTGCGTCATCTGAAATCTTGATCGTGCGTCCGGTTAACTTTGCCGCTTTGCCGATTTTTTCGCGGGTAAACTCGACCGCTTTGGCATCGGTGAAATCCAGCGGCGTCGGAAAACTGACCGCGAGATTATAACTGACCTTGTTTTGGGCAAGCGGCAGACCGGTTCGATCGGTGATCTCCCCACGCGGCGCTGGAATATCGAGAATGTAAGTTCGCGCGAGTTTTTGGGTTTCGAACGTTGGAACGATCGTCTCCTCATCCCCGGTCGGTGAGAGGCTGGGACTGGGCGTCGCCGATGAGAGCGGCGACGTTTGCGAAATCGCTGATCTCACGACGAACAGCGATAGCAAAATCAACGGCCAAACCTTCATCGCAGATCGACACCTTCCTTTGCCCAAGGCCCGCGTCAATGCCGCTGCAAAAAACGGTGCACGTCTTCCGCGAGCTTTGGACCGATTCCTTCGGTTGCGGCAATCTGTTCCACGGTGGCTTTGCGGAGACGATTGACCGAACCAAACTCTCGCAGAAGCAGGTTCTTCCGGTTCTGACTTACGCCCGGACAATCGTCGAGAATGCTTTCGTCGATTCGTTTCTTAAGGAGCAACTGATGGTAAGCGTTGGCAAACCGGTGCGCCTCGTCGCGGATTCGCTGCAGCAAATGCAACGCGCCCGAATCTGCGGGCAACTGCAGCGGCATCGCGTAGCCCGGCCGGTAAATCTCCTCGTGTTCCTTGGCCAGCCCAATAATTGGCAAATCATGCAGGCCAAGTCGCTGCAACTCGCGGCAGGCAGACGAAAGCTGACCCTTGCCCCCATCGACAATCACCAAATCAGGGAGCCTGACCGCAACAAATTGCGGATTGCGGATCGCGGATTGCGGAGAGCTTTCGTCTTCAAGACGGCGGGCAGTATCGAACGCACTCTCTTGTGAGTGTTCAGGTGAAAGGTCTACGTCCTCCCTGTCCGCACTCGGCACTCCTAACTCAGCAATCGATAAGAGCACCCGCGAATATCTTCGCCTCACGACTTCCGCCATGCTGGCGAAGTCGTCCTGACCCTCAACCGTGCGCACACGGTATCTGCGATAACAATTTTTGTCGGCAACGCCGTCGCGGAAACACACCATCGAGGCAACCACATGAGTGGTGGAGATGTTCGAGATATCGAAACACTCCATCACTCGCGGCGGCCTGGGAAGTTGCAACGCCTCGCCGAGCGCCTGAACATCGGTCGCTGGATCGATCGCGCTTGGCAACGTCCCGCGCGTGAAACGCCGGGTCGATCTCGTGGTTTGGCGTACATCATCGATCATGTTGCGAAGCTCGGCGGCTTTCTCGAAATCCATGTTCTCAGCCGCTTTGCGCATTTCCGTGTCCAGGAGGTCGATCATCTCGCGTGATTGACCTTCCAAAAATTCAGACGCTTGAGCGACGCGCTCGCGATATTGCTCGGCGGAGATTTCGCTCAATCGCACCGGCACCTGATAAGTGGATGATTTCAATTCCCGTTCGCTCGGCGCACCGCGGCCAAACGTAAGCACGCCAAACTTCTTCCGCATCAAGTTCAGGGTTTGTCGAAGCGCGCCCGCGGCCGCGAAAGGTCCGAAATAGCGCGAGCTATCGTTCTTCTTCAATCGAGTCAGTCGAAACCGCGGCCATTCC
>JAJPJU010000300.1 GCA_021324035.1 Spartobacteria bacterium
ACGTGAACATGGGCCAATCGAGCAACGATGTGATTCCGTCAGCGATTCACATCAGCGCAGCCGAACAATTAAAGACTCACCTCGTTCCTGCTCTTGGAAAATTGCACGCCGCGCTGGACGCCAAGGCGAAGGAATTTTGGGACATCATCAAGATTGGACGCACTCATTTGATGGACGCGACGCCGGTCCGGCTCGGTCAGGAGTTTTCCGGCTACGCCCAACAAATCGCCTACTCGAAACAGCGAGCCGAAAAGGCGATCGACGTTTTGCGCGAGGTCGCTCTCGGCGGCACGGCCGTCGGCACCGGCCTCAATCGGCATGCGAATCTTCCGAAAAAAGCGCTGCGTCACATCGAACAACGGACCGGCATCGCTTTCTTCGAAGCGAAAAATCATTTTGAAGCGCAGGGCGGAAAAGACGCCGTCGTTGAAGTGAGCGGCCAACTTAAGGCGATCGCCACGGCTTTATTCAAGATCGCGAATGACATTCGATTGCTGGGCAGCGGTCCACGTTGCGGGATCGGCGAGATCCAATTGCCGGCCACCCAACCCGGCAGCTCCATCATGCCAGGCAAGGTCAATCCGGTGATGAGCGAATCGATGATGATGGTTTGCGCCGAAGTTTTTGGGAACGACGCCGCCATCACCTGGGCAGGTGCGAACGGAAATTTCGAGCTGAACGTGATGATGCCGGTGATGGCGCACGATCTTCTGGAATCCATCCGCATTCTCGCCAATGCCGTCGACGCCTTCTCCGAAAAATGCGTGACCGGAATCAAGGCCAACAAGGCCCGGTGCGAAGAACTCGTTGAACTCTCAATGGCGATGGTGACCGCCCTCGCGCCGAAAATTGGCTACGATCGAGCGGCGGAGATCGCCAAGGAAAGCGTTCGAACCGGGAAGACAGTGCGCGAGCTTTGCCGCGAGAAAAAGATTCTACCTGAAAAAGAACTCGAGGCAGCGCTCGATCCGGTCTCAATGACGGAGCCGGGAGGAACCGGCGCAGCCGGCGGCTGATGATTTCGCCAATCCGCAAATTTGCCGGCCTGCTTGTCGTCGCCATTGGCCTAACGAGTCAGGTTTTGTCGGCCGACAATCGACCCGACGTGTCGCAAATCATCACGAAATCGTTCGCAGCCGATGTGTTGGACGAGCCGGTGCGGGAGCCCACTCCACGAAGCGGTGAAGGCGCCGACGGGTACTATTCCAAATGCAATTACTACAGCATACGGCGCGGCAAATCCCTGGTCGTTCGTCTGCAATTGCCCGGACCGAATGCCATTGCGCCCGACAAAGAACTTCAGCTGGTCGCCGCCGCGAATGGAACGATGGAAAACGTGGCGGGCATCGGTGACGTCGCCCAAATGTTCACGGCCGGCGGTGAAAGCGGATCTACTTCGCGAGTTTTGATGCTTTACGTCGTCAAAGGCGGGGCCTTTATAACCATCGGCATCAGCGGATTCGCGAATGATGCGGTCGCATTGGAAAAAGCGAAAACAGTCGCTCAAAAACTGGTCGACCATCTTTGACCGGGACGCGGCGCCGGGTTAGATCGATTGTATGGTGGCGAAACTCGATGGACCGCAATTTTCTGGCGGCGCCAATATTGCGATCAAGTGTCCATCGCACACTTACGATCAAACCGTCGCGTTCTATCGCGACACGCTGGCCCTTCCGTTGATCGAGGAGGAGGCCGACGGTTGTATTTTTCAGTTCGGACCGAACCGGCTTTGGATCGACAAAGTTCCGAACCTGAGTCACCCGGATATCTGGCTCGAGATTGAAACGAACGATACCGAGGCGGCAGCTGCGTTCTTAAAAGTTCACGGCGTCGTCCGTCGCGATGAGGTGGAGAATTTGCGGGAAGATTTTAACGGGTTTTTCATTTCCGAACCTGGCGGGATTGTTCATCTCGTCGTCGGCCCGGAAGAAGTCTGAACCTGACCTTCTGGGGAGCACAGGCCGCTGGCCTGTAGCGATCGGCTGCTAGCCGAACGCATCCTGGATGATATTTCCAATTTCGGTACTTACTAAGTTCCGGCGAGCCGCCGGAACGGCAGGCGGGCCGCCTGCGCTCCTCAGAAAAATTAACTATGCCAACCCATGATGGTCAGATCGCGTTCGACGTCGTCGAGACGCGCGACTCCGGGCAATAATCCCCACTTCTCAAATCCGAGTTGAGCGAATAATCCGAGACTCGCCGGATTATGGGCAAAAATCAGCCCAACCATCGCCGTGATCCCAAGTTCCGGCGCACGCGCAATCGCTTCAGCAAGGAGCGCGCGGCCAACTCCGCGCCGCCGGAATCTTTCGCCGACGTAGACGCTGACTTCGGCGGTGTCGCGATAGGCGCCGCGCGGCAAAAATGTTTTCAATGTCAGCCAGCCCGCAACTTGTCCGTCCAGTTCCAAAACCCAGAACGGGTGACGATCCGCGGAATGGTCTTTCAGCCAGTTTCGCCTGCTTTCCAACGTCACCGGTTCGAGTTGCGCAGTCGAAACCCTGGTCGCAATCGCTGCGTTGTAAATGCGGATGATCGCCGGCAGATCAGATTCGCGGGCGTCGCGAATCTTCATTGTGTTTTTGGCCGTCGCACTGCGCGACGGTCTCTCGCTGGTCAGTGCTGCACTCATGCCGCGGGGAAAAATACGTTGTCGAAAGTCGGCTGAAAATGCCCGAGCATAGTTTCACCGATCCGGAAACACGGGCTGACTTCCGATTGGGTCGCGCAAAAAAGTTCGACGTCGACTTTGCCGGTTTTCGTGAGCGTGTTGCGAATCGTTTGAATTGCGAGCGCCGGTGTATTGCAATCGCGACTCAGGTGTCCGAGCACAACCCGGTCGACTTTCCCCGGTAAGAGTTCCTCAATCACAGTCGCGGCGGCAGCGTTCGAAAGATGACCATGCCTCGACATGATCCGTTGTTTCACCGGCCAGGGCCGGTGGAGATCGCTCTGTAAAAGTTTTTCATCGTGGTTGGTCTCGATCACGAGGGTGTGAACCTGGCGCAATCGCTCCACGATCATTTTCGTCGCGTAACCGAGATCGGTAATGAACCCGAGCGCGCTTGATCCCGCATAAAACGCAAAGCCGACGGGATCCACCGCGTCATGCGGCACGGGAAAAGCCTGGACTGTAATGTCACAAATCTTGAACTCCGAGCCGGTCCGAAAGATGCGCCAGTGCGGGTGTTGATCCAACGAACAACCGTAGCGCACGGCCTCCGCGGTTTGGGAATTTGCATAAATCGGAATTTCCAATTTGCGGCAAAGAACTTCCAGGCCGCAAACGTGATCTCCGTGTTCGTGGGTGAGCAGCACTCCGTCGAGTTGTTCCGGCAATACCCCGCATTGCTCCAGGCGCAGGGCGATCTGGCGTGCGCTAAGTCCGCCATCGACCAAAATCTTGCAATGGCCGGTCGCGATGAGCGCGCTGTTTCCCGCACTGCCGCTCCCGAGCATTGTCAAACTGAACACGCCGGTATTTAGCGACCGCGTTTCGGTTTTCGCAAATTAAAATCGCAACAGCGGCCGAATTTTTGCCGCGGGCAATGCCAGGATCCGATTCTTCTTGTCGCTGTAATCGAGTGAACGAAACAAACGGATTTCTTCAACTCGCCGGACCGCATTGAGCGTGTCGAGATAGAGCGTGTAACTCTCCGCCAGGCAGGTCGTTTCCAGATAACGCGCGCTCAAGTTCCGGTCGTCGAACGCGTTCGGACATTGCCGGCTGAAAAGATGAAACCGCAACCACCGGCGATCGTTCCGCGAGACGCGCTGCGTTTTTCGAAAGAACGCGACGAACAAAAGCAGCACCAGATAAGTATCGACCTGGGCCTGGAGCTCCAGATTGCGGGCAAAGTCTTCGGAATCGATTTCGCGCGCGCCGCTCTGGAATTGAAGCGCAGCATGCAGCGCGTGATTGATTTCCTCCACGAAAGCGATCAGCGAACGGATGTTGTGATTGCTGATGCCCGCGCGCGGATCGTGCCGCTCGAGCTGCTCGATCAACCACCGCGAGTAATAAATCCCAACGTAGAGACGGTCGTTCGCAGCCCGAAGAAATGTGCGGGCCAGCGAACTCAGTTCGCGGGCCGATCTCCCGGCGAGAATCGACAGTTGCCGGCAGCGGCGGCGGTCAATCAGGCAGTCTTCCAGATTAATTCCAACCTGCGCGTAGGTCCGTTCGAACAGTTTCTGGATCTGACTGAAAAGCGTCTCGTTCACAACACCAGGGCCGGCCGCGAGTCTTCATCCAAATGCAGCAATCGATCGGTCAGATCGTTCAAGGCGAGGCGGACATCATGAAAGCGATCCGCCAGACCGGCGAAAACATCCGTTAATTCGCATCGTCGCGCGGTTTCGTGAGAACTGACCAGTTGATAGTTGGCGCGGCCGATTTGCTCGTAAAAATCAATATCGGGCGCGCCGCGCAAGCTTCGTCGCTGAGTGTTTTCATGAAAAATTCCAGTAATGAAGAGGGAATAATTTCCGACGTGAGCGCGAAGCAGGAACGTTTGTTCCGGCGTCGCGCGTTTAAGCGCAATCAGCATGTCGGAAATGTACTGATGGGCACGGGCATCGACGTTATCCGCCGTCTGCAGCTGGTTGGCCCGCGAAAACGTTTCCAGCAACGACCCGATGTAATCGGAAAGCTTGCGATCTCCAATGCCGGCCTGTTGCAAAACGTGCCGGGCCAAAACGTAGAAATAAAATTGCGACGAGATATGCAGGTGCCCGGCGTTGGAAAGAATCGTTTCGACCAAAAGCGGGTGATCGAGAACCGAATCGCGCGTTTCGGAATCGCTCAGGAGATCGACCAGAGAAACGCTGCCGGTGCGGGACCGGGAAAGGGTGCGAACAATGAAATCGAAATCGGCGGCGGTGAAACGCGCCCGACAATTCGCCCTAATCATCGCGCTTTCCCTTCCCGAGCATTGACGATGCCGCAGCCAACTTTGTTCGAGCGACGTTTATTTCGTTGCGGCGTTTTAGTCAAGACCCTCTCGTTGAAATAAAACGACCTGCCGAACATCGGACACCGGGATCCGCATCCCTGGGGCTGTTGCATTCGGCGTTGGATGTTGGAAGTTCGGCGTTCGGGCGTTTTGCCGGTTTTGAAAATGGAAGGGTGGCTGAGTCCGGTTTAAGGCACTCGACTCGAAATCGAGCGTGGGGCAACCCACCGTGGGTTCGAATCCCACCCCTTCCGCGCCTTTCTTCCTCTTCCTTCCCTCTTTCTCGGAAATTCCCGGGCTCGAGGCGAAAATGTTACAATTAAGGTCTTGATTTGAGACGATTTTGCACCGCATATTGTGTGTCCGCCGAGCCGCTACGCTATTCCTTGTTGTTCGCCAGAATTAACAGGTTATTAGCCTCGCTGTTCGCCGAAATTCACCGCCAATTCACAAGGAAAAAGGAACGCCGCCATGATCCAACTCAAACCTGGAATTTCGCCCTCAACTCTGAACAAAATGCGCAAGACGACCGATCGTCGCTCGCATCGTTCGGCTAAAAAGCCGACCGGCGGCCTGCGTTTCGAGCGGGTGTTCAGCGATGCGGCGGTGAAGCCGTTTGACCAGGTGGAATGGGAGCATCGCACGGCCGAAATCACAGACGACAGCGGCCAGATCATTTTTAAACAGGAAAACGTTGAAGTTCCGAAGAACTGGAGTGCGTTGGCGACGAAGATTGCGGTCTCAAAATATTTTTACGGCGACATCGCGCACGGAACCGATCCGCACAAAGCCGGTCGCGAAAGTTCGGTCCGCCAATTGATTCATCGCGTCACCCGGACCATCACCAACTGGGGAATTGCCGACGGTTATTTTGCCGATGCCGAAGCCGCCGAAATTTTTTACGACGAATTGACCTGGCTCTGTTTGAATCAACACGGCGCGTTCAATTCGCCAGTCTGGTTTAATGTCGGTCTTTATCATGAGTACGGCATCGGCAAGGATGCCGGCGCCGGAAATTATTTTTTCAACCGCGCCACCGGCAAATCTGAGCGCGCGCCGACTCAATACGAATATCCCCAGGGCAGCGCCTGTTTCATTCAGGATGTTAAGGACACGATGGAAGACATCATGCGCCTGGCCACGAGCGAAGCGATGCTCTTTAAGTACGGCAGCGGCACCGGCACCGATCTTTCCACATTAAGATCGACCAAGGAAAAATTGAGCGGCGGCGGCAAACCGAGCGGCCCGCTTTCCTTCCTGAAAGTTTACGACCAGGTGGCCAACGTCGTGAAGAGCGGCGGGAAAACCCGGCGCGCTGCCAAGATGAACACGCTCAAGGACTGGCATCCCGACATCGAAGAGTTCATCGATGCGAAACAGAAGGAAGAAAAGAAAGCGTGGGCGCTGATCGAGCAAGGTTACGACGGCAGTTACAACGGCGATGCCTACGGCTCGGTGATGTATCAAAATGAAAACCTGAGCGTCCGCGTGAGCGACGAGTTCATGGACGCCGCGATCGAAGGCAAAGAATGGTGGACCCGTCGCGTAACCGACGGTCAGCCGTGTGAACGCAAAGATGCTCGCGCGTTGTTGCGGAAAATTTGCGAAGGCACGCACATTTGCGGCGATCCCGGGATGCAGTTCGATACCACGATCCACAAGTGGCACACCTGCAAAGCCACCGGCCGGCAAAATTCAACCAATCCGTGCAGCGAATATCTGTTTCTGGACAACACCGCTTGCAATCTGGCCTCACTTAACCTCCTGAAGTTCAAAACGGTCGACGGCGAATTTGACGTTGAGCGATTCAAAGCTGCGGTCCGCGTTTACATCACCGCGCAAGAGATCCTGGTCGACAGTGCGAGTTATCCGATCAGGGAAATCGCAGAGAATTCGCACATCTTCCGGACCCTCGGGCTCGGTTACGCGAATCTCGGTTCGTTAGTCATGAGTTATGGCTACGGCTACGACAGCGTCGAAGGCCGGGCGCTTTGCGGCGCGGTGACTTCGATCATGACCGGCGAAGCCTACGAACAAAGCGCGCGCATGGCCGAAGCACTCGGGCCATTCCCAGGCTACAAAGACGCGCGATGTGCGGGCGTCCCGAAGCCGGGCGCCAAGAGCAACGTTTCGTCCATGCTCGAAGTGATCGATCTGCATCGGTGCGCCGTGAACGAAATTCCGGATGTCGAGGAATTCGCTTATTTAAAGAAAGAAGCGACAAAAACCTGGAAGCGCGCCGCCGATTTGGGCAAACGCCACGGTTATCGCAACGCTCAGGTGACAGTGCTCGCGCCGACCGGGACGATCAGTTTCCTGATGGATTGCGACACCACCGGTATCGAACCCGATATCGCCCTGGTGAAATACAAACTGCTCGCCGGCGGCGGGATGTTAAAAATCGTCAATCAAACCGTCAAACCCGCCCTGGAAAAGCTCGGATACAAATCCGAAGAAGTTGATCGGATCATCGCGCATATCGATGCGTTCGACACGATCGAAGACGTCATCGATTCCGACGGGACGAGGATCTCCTCCGGATTGAAGCTGGAGCATTTACCAATCTTCGATTGCGCGTTCAAACCGTTCAAAGGCGAACGCTCCCTTCATTACATGGCTCACCTGAAAATGATGGCGGCCGCGCAACCGTTCCTGAGCGGCGCGATTTCCAAGACAGTCAACATGCCGGAAAACGCGACCGTCGACGAAATCATGAACACCTACGTCGAGGGCTGGCGGCTCGGCTTGAAAGCGATCGCCATTTACCGCGATGGCTCGAAGCGGTCGGCGCCGTTGACCACGCGCAAGACAAAGGACATGGGTGGTGCCGCCGATGAAGTCGG
>JAJPJU010000182.1 GCA_021324035.1 Spartobacteria bacterium
GAGACCCGAAAAGGGCGCGTAAAATGCGAGCGGCCGAAAAAAAGCTGCTGAGCGAAATATGAATGCTTTCCGGGTCAGGGCTTTGAACTGGCCCTCGCCTGTGATAGCATTTTCATTCGTGGTGATTGCAATGGAGATTGAGCGCGGAAGTACTTCGACCGTCGAAGCTCCAACTCACGGCACTGAGGCGAAGGACAAAGACCAGCTGGACGTTCCATGGCAGGTGATCGTGCATAACGACCCGGTAAATCTGATGACCTACGTCACCATGGTTTTTCAGCGAGTATTTGGGTATCCGCGAGAAAAGGCAGAACGACACATGCTGGAGGTTCATCAGAAAGGCCGCTCGATTTTGTGGTGCGGCGTGCGAGAACGTGCCGAGTTTTACGTTCAGCAACTTCACGGTCATCTCCTTCTCGCGACTCTCGAGAAAATCGTCTGATATGGAGATTTGCCGAAAAGACGATGCCCTGGTGATTGCCGATCTTGATTCATTCCTGGCCGAGCTGTTGCGGCAAATTCCCGACAGCACTAACCCAGCAGGCGAACCTGGAGCGGAAGCTCGCCTGTTCACTCATCCTTCAGACGAAAAAGAGCTCTGCAGTGAGTGGAAGAGTTACGTCGAACCGGAATTGCGGCGCATTTTTCGCAGCGCGGCGGAAACTGTGGCCGACGATTTGAAACAATTGAACGGGAACGAAAAATCGTTCCGCAATCGAAGCCTCGCGATTCCATTTGAACATGCCGACGCCTGGTTAAACGCACTTAATCAGGCGCGACTGGTGATCGCCGCCAAATACAAATTTTCTGACGAAGAGTTGAGCGATCACGACCGTTCGCCGATCGGGTCGCGACGCGATCTCGGACTGTTTCAGGTCAACTTCTACGGCTTTATTCAGGAATTTATCCTGCGCGAAATGCAGAGCAGCTAGGACTTGGGCGGCGATTGCGATTGCCGCTCGTTCCGTTCCCGGACCATCGCCATCAATCGATCCTTGATGGCCGCGGACGCTTTGGCCGGTTTCAGGCTGAGAGCGAAGGCTTCATGCAGGCTATAACATTGATTGATGAACTCCTCCGCGGCCACGCCATAAACTTTGCGCGCTGCTTCAAAGTCCTGAAGCTCTTCAGGCTCAAGCGCCCCAATCACATATAACCGGGCGCTGTTCTGAAATTCCTCAAAGCTCATCTTTTAACTCCTTCAAACTGTCGTAGATCTTTTTCAAGCCTAATTCGAGCCGCGTTTTTACCGTGCCTAAGGGTATATTCGTATGGGCCGCGATTTCGCGCTGGCTCATGCCCCGAAAAAATGCAAGGTCGATGACCTGTTGCTGGGCCTCGGGTAGCGAACTGATCACCTTGGCCATCAACGCCCGGGTATCTCCTGACGTAATCTCCTCAGCGGTGGTGTTTTGCACCCAAGCCAGGGGCTGCCGCTCCGGTTCGGCTTTGAGACGCTCTTCCGCCCTGGCATAAGCCTGCCTTTTTCGCAGAGCGTCGATGGCTCGCCGTCGAGCCAGGGTAACCATCCAACCCAAAGGCTTGCCCTTTTGGGCCGAGAAATTCTTCGCCTGGTTCCAAATTTCGAGGAAAACCTCCTGAAGCAGGTCGTCGGCTTCAGTCTCATTATGAATGATCCGCAACACCAAGGCTTTAACGATGCCGTTGTAACGATCATAAAGTTGGGACAGCGCATCCGGATCGCCTGTCTGAATCCCCGTCATTAGGTCGACGTCGGAGGGCCCGTCGTGGGAGGTTGATTGTGCGTCCGTGGTCAGCGGCGGGCCTTCGAGTGCCTGGGCAGAAGCGCCGGGCAGGCTTGGGTCGACCGGCGAAGACATCCTCCAGTTTTAATTCCCACGATGATTCGCGTCCACCGATTTCACGCCCGTCTTGCCCGATAAATCTTGCTATCGCCAGACTGGCTGAATACGATCCGCCCTCAACGCAGCGTCGTAAAACGCTGCCCCAAACCAACTTAATTACCATGAAAATCATCATCCCACTCTTTGCCTCACTTTTCCTCGCTGCCATGACCTTCGCGCAGGAAGAATCACCCGCACCGGCGGAATCGACGGCACCGGCCACCGAAGAAAAACCGTCGGCCAGTGTCGAGACCACGCCCGAGGCGCCTGCCGTCGAAGCGCCCGCACCTGCTCAAAAGAAAGAAGAGCCGATGGCGGCTGCCCCAGCACCGACCGTAAAGGCAGCAGCGTCAAAGAAAGAAGCAACAGCTCCCGCCGCTGCTGCTAGCACGACCACTGCGAAACCAGCCGCGGCCGCAACGACAACGAAGCCGATGGCCGGCAAAAAGATGAGCGTCACCGATATGGAAAACGCGTGGGAGGCCGCAGTCGCTAAACACGATTATGCGACACTCGAAGCATTCGTCGCTCCTGATTTCGTTGGCGTTTCTTCAAAAAATAAATTCATCGGTCGATCGGACGTGACCGGAGAAGCCAAGCGCGACAAAGATACCTACAAGTCGGCCAAGAACGAGAAGCTCAACGTTAAAATGTATGGTCCGAACGTTACCGTTGTTACCGGCCGCGCCCGCGAAACCGGAACCGGCAAGGACGGCAAAGCGTTCGATCGCACGTTCCTGTTCACTGACACGTGGATGAACCGTGGCGGTAAATGGCAGTGCATTGCCTCGCACGTGACCAAGATTAAAGGTTAACCAAGCGTAGTTTTCTAAAAAGCGGTCCCGAGAATATTGGGGCCGCTTTTTTGTTTGTCTTCAATCCTCGTCTGGGACCGCGGATAAAATTTAAACGCTTAATTGCGCGGCACGGCTGGTGCGGCAAAGGTTAACACTATGGCGCAGGGCGAAGAACGGGATCCACTTTGGTACAAAGATGCGATCATCTACGAGCTGCACGTCAAAACGTTTCACGACAGCGACGGCGACGGCATTGGGGACTTCCGAGGATTGATCGAGAAACTCGATTACCTGAAGGAACTTGGGATTACTACGATCTGGCTGCTGCCGTTTTATCCCTCCCCGCTCAAAGACGACGGCTACGACATTGCCGATTACTTCGACGTCAATCCGAACTACGGGACGCTGAATGATTTTCGCTTGTTCTTGAGCGAAGCGCACCGCCGAGAATTGCGCGTCATCACCGAGTTAGTGATCAATCACACGTCCGACCAAAATCCCTGGTTTCAAAAATCGAGACGCGCCGCTCCAGGGTCGCCCGAACGTGAGCTCTACGTTTGGAGCGATACCCCGGAAAAATACAACGAGGCGCGAATCATTTTCAAAGACTTTGAAACTTCGAACTGGTCGTGGGACCCGGTTGCGAAGGCTTATTACTGGCACCGGTTTTATTCTCACCAGCCCGATTTGAACTTCGATAATCCGGCAGTCCCCGAAATGGTCGAAAAAGTTTGCGACTTCTGGCTGGAAATGGGCGTCGATGGATTGCGACTCGACGCCGTGCCTTACCTTTACGAGCGCGAAGGCACCAACTGCGAAAATTTGCCCGAGACCCACGCTTACCTGAAAAAATTGCGGGCCCATGTCGATCAGAAATTTCCCGGCCGGATGTTGCTCGCCGAAGCGAACCAATGGCCGGAAGACGCCGTCGCCTATTTCGGAACCGGTGACGAAGCCCACATGAATTTCCATTTCCCGCTCATGCCGCGGATGTTCATGGCGCTGCAGATGGAGGATCGATTTCCGATCATCGACATTCTCGATCAAACGCCGCCGATTCCAGAAAGCTGCCAGTGGGCGATGTTTCTACGAAATCACGATGAGCTCACGCTCGAGATGGTGACGGACGAGGAGCGCGATTACATGTGGCGGGTTTATGCGAACGATCCGCATGCCCGCATCAACCTGGGCATTCGCCGCCGTCTCGCGCCCTTGCTCGCCAACAACCGCCGTAAAATCGAGCTTCTTAACGCGCTTCTCTTTTCCATGCCCGGCACTCCCATCATCTATTACGGCGACGAGATCGGCATGGGCGACAATATTTATCTCGGCGATCGCAACGGTTGTCGCACGCCGATGCAATGGAGTCCGGACCGCAACGCCGGATTTTCAGATTCGAATCCGCAGCAATTGCATCTGCCGGTCATTATCGATCCGGAATATCACTACGAAGCGATCAATGTAGAAACTCAGCAGAAGAACTTGTCGTCGCTCCTGTGGTGGACGCGCCGCGTTATTGCGATGCGCAAGAGTTTCAAAGCGTTCTCGCGCGGATCGATTGAATTTCTCCTTCCGGAAAACGCCAAAGTGCTGTCGTTTCTGCGCCGTTACGAGGACGAAATTGTTCTCGGAGTTGTAAATCTTTCTCGCTTCTCACAGTGCGCGGAGATCGACTTGTCCAAGTTCGCCGGCTCTGTGCCGATGGAAATCATCGGACGCACTCCATTTCCTGCGATCAAAAAGACTCCGTACTTTCTGAGCCTCAACGGGCACTCCTCCTATTGGTTTCTTCTGCAGCCGCAGAGCAAACGCGAGCGGGCCGCCAAAAAACGAATTATTCCGACGATCCACGCTCACCCTGGCCTGGAAAGCCTGCTTGCTAACAGCCAACGCGAGCAAATCGAGAATGAAATCTTGCCGGAATACGTTCCAACCTGCCGTTGGTTTGGCGCCAAAGCGCGAATGTTGCGCCAAATGCGCATTGTCGAACGTTCGCCGGTTTCATCTTCGCCGGACGCCGCTGAGTTCTGGGTTCTGGAAGTCACCTACCTCGATGGTCCGACCGAAAATTATGCACTGCCGGTAAAGATCGCCTCCCCTGACAAGGCGAAGAGTATCTCGCAAAGCGCGCCTCAGGCCGTGATCGCCCGTTTTCCTGACGGGTCGGTTTTGTTCGACGCGGTTTGGGACGGCGAATTCCGCGAAAATCTTTTCGGTCTCATGCTCGGTCAACACTCCCCGAACGGCCAAAACGGAAAACTCGTTGGCACGATGAGCCCGCGCATCGGGCCGATCGACAAGGCGCCGCCTTCGAATGTTCTCAACGCTGAACAAACTAATTCATCGGTTCTCTACGCCGACAAATTTTTCCTTAAGCTTTACCGGAAACTTGAAGACGGCGTGAATCCGGACGTCGAAGTCACTCGGTTCCTTACCGAGCGCGCAAGATTCGACAACGTTCCGGCGTTCAGCGGCGCGATTGAATATCGCCGTGAAAAAGCCCAGCCAACGGTTGTTTGTTTATTGCAGGACGCGGTTCCGGCCGAAGCTGACGCCTGGACGCTAACTCTGGACGCGGTCGGGCGTTACTACGAACGAGTACTGGCGCGAAAAAGTGAATTACAAAATGAAGAAATGCCGGCGGCAGCATTGATCGACGATTTAATCGGCGGCGTTTATCCGGAAAAAACCAAGCTCCTCGCCCAACGCACCGGGGAATTGCATCTCGCGCTCGCATCGATCAGCGACGATCCCCTTTTCGCGCCTGAGCCGTTCAATCCAATGGCGCAACGGTCGGTTTATCAGAGCATGCGAACACTGCTGCGGCGCAATTTCGAAGCGCTAAAAAAGAAAATAAAAGACGTGCCGGAGAATCTTCGCCGAGAAGCCGAAGAAATTCTCGGGACCGAAAAGGAAATTCTCGCCCGCGAAAAACGTCAGCTCGACCGCAAGACTAACGCCGCCAAGATCCGGATCCATGGCGATTACCATCTCGGGCAGGTTTTGTACACCGGGAAAGATTTCGTGATTCTCGATTTCGAAGGCGAACCCCAGCGGCCGATGAGTGAACGCAAACTGAAGCGCTCCGCCCTCCGCGATGTCGCTGGAATGATGCGCTCGTTTCAATACGCGGCTTACAGCGCGCTTTGGCAACCGGGCATGCGGACCGAAGACATTCCGTTCCTGGAACGATGGGCCGACATTTGGTATCGCCTCATGAGCAGCGTTTTTCTCCAGAATTATTTGGACACGACCTCAGGCGCCAATTTCGTTCCCAACAACTTCGACGACTTCCAGGTTCTTCTCGAAGCCTACCTTCTCGACAAAGCGGTCTACGAAATCGGCTACGAGCTCAACAATCGACCTGATTGGGTCGTTATCCCTATCCGCGGCATTAAACACATTTTGAAATCGGCGTAGTAAATCGTCCGCAGATTCCAGAGATTGTCGCAGATTAGAAATGAGGATTGATTAAATCTGTGCAAATCTGCGTAATCTGTGGACGCAAATCTATGAACCAACATCTCGATAAGATCGATAATGACATCGCGACGAAGCATCTCCTGAAACACCCATTTTATCTCGCCTGGGCGCGCGGAGAGCTGACCCGGGACGCGCTGACCGATTACGCCAGGCAGTATTATCATCACGTCGCCGCGTTTCCGACTTATCTCTCGGCGGTTCATGCAAAATGCGACGATCAAGCAACGCGAAAACAAATTTTGTCGAACTTGATCGACGAGGAAGCTGGTTCGCCGAACCATCCTGAGCTGTGGAAACAATTCACTGAAAGCCTCGGCGTTGACCGGATCGACGCTGAGAAACAGCCCGAGACCGAAAATCTGATCGATGCTTTTCGTTCTGTATACGGAGACAAATA
>JAJPJU010000259.1 GCA_021324035.1 Spartobacteria bacterium
ATTTTCGCGCTTCGCAGATTAATATTTCCTTCTCGCGCTGCTCGTTTTGTCCGGAACAACGCCTCCCGATTTGATGTGATCGATTGTTTGCTCGGAACACTTCCGTTTAGCAAGAAGCGTCTCGGCTTCGATGGCTTGGTCGTTGGACGCTCGATTGGTTTGAATCGCCCTTACCAGAATTTTATTCGCTTCAGCAAGAAGCGCTGGCCGGACCAGCCTCACGGTAAGCGCATGGGCGGAATGTTTTATGATTTCGTCGCAAACCGCATCAATCGGCGTGCGGAGCGAGCGCTCGTCACCAGCGACCTGGTCAACCTTTTGAATGAAGATGAGAAACCATTCGTTCCGCACGATCGGGTGATTGTTGAACCCAACGGCTTGACCGAAGTAGAGCGCGCAGCGTTACACGGCGCGAGTCAATCGGCCGCTCGCAGACTTGCCCAAAAGGAAATTTGTTTCGTTGGAATGTGGGGATTGCGAAAGGGCTCCCGGGACTGGCCCGAAATAATCCGGCACATCCGGTCAAAGAGCCCGGATACCCGGTTTCGTTTTCTGGGAACGATGGTCGATCAGGCAACTGTATTGGCGGACCTCGGAATTTCCGATGGAGTCCGTGTTGTTGAAACATTCGATCGAAAAGAGCTGCCTGAGCTGCTCGGTCCCTGCGCGGTTGGACTATTTCCAAGTTACATCGAAGGATTCGGTCTTGCGGTAATCGAACAACTCGCCGGCGGAATCCCGGTGATCGCGTACGATGTTCCCGGGCCGCGCCAGATTTTCAGTTCGACGGCTTCAAAATTTTTAGTTCCGGCGGGAAACGCGGCTGCAATGGCCGAGCGGGCAGTGGAAATTCTGCGGATGACCGAAAGCGAGTATGCATCCCTGAGCGAAACATCGCGTCAAATCGCTGATCGCTTTCGTTGGGAACAAATCGCTGCTGACACCATTGAGGAGTACGCGACGGCGCTTACGCGCCTCAGGGGCGCCGGCCAGCACGAAACCGGCGTCGTTTCCGCTTGAATACGATTCTTCAAATCGTCCCCAACGTCCCGGGAGGTCTCGATGGCGTCGGCGATTATGCTTTAACAGTTGCTGCGAAGCTTCGAAGCGAAACCGGATTCACGACCGTATTCGCGACTCCAGGCATTTCTTCGGCAACGGATGTTCATGGATTTCAAGTCTTGCCCCTGAATCAATTGGCCGGCGCAGAGTTCGATCACGTGATTTTGCAGTATGTGAACTACGGATATCAAAAACGAGGGGTTCCGCTCGGATTACTGTCCGTCTTGCATGAATTGCGGAGGCAACATCGGGGCAAACTCCTTACAGTTTTTCACGAACTGTATGGATCCGGCCCATTCTGGGGCAGCGCGTTTTGGCTGCAACCATTTCAAATTCATCTGGCGAAGTCCATCGCCCGGCTGTCTGACGAATGCATTGTCAGTAACGAGAATTTTTCGGCCGATTTACAACGCCGTGTGCCAACGGCGAAGATTCGTGTTCATCCCACTCCATCCGGTTTGGAGGAACCGCCTTTAACGAATGAGCAAATCGCCAGGCGTGATCCGCATCAATGGGTCATTGTCGGAGGGACAGTCCTTGCTGAGCGGTCGCTTCGATCGTTCGCTCGCGCGTTTCAATCGATTCCGGAATCGATTATACCTCACGCTTTGCTTGTTCTGGGTGGAAATGAGAATTCCGCAACCCGCTCTCTGTTGAACAGTTTCAAAATCAAATCCGACTACCGGCCGCAGGTGTCGTCGACGGACGCATCGGAGATTCTTCGGACCTGTTCCTGCATGTGGATCGATTATTTTCACCGCCCTGACATGGAGACTTGCGTCGCCTTGAAATCGAGCGCCTTCGCGGCTGCTTGTGCGCACGCAGTCATTCCGGTTTTTCCTCATCGTGGCTCTCCAATTTCAGTGGAAGGCGATCGATTGCCTGGCCCGTTCTTTGTTGACCCAAATGACAATAATGTTCCGACCGCTGAAGATCGCCCGAAAATCGCGGCGAATATTTACGAGTGGTATCAGCGCCATTCCTCATCCGATCGACTGGTTCGCGCAATTGCGAGTGCGCTCGGCCTTCTGCAATGAAGCGTTTCCTGAAAACACATTTGAAACGTTTTGTCCCTTCTGGAGTGCGAAATTCAGTCAAACAACGAATGGCGGCAAAGTTTGTCGCGCCTGTGGCTTCGCAGATCAATATCGAACATGTGCCGGGCGCTTTGAGATGCGCAATCAACAGCGATATTTCATTCCTGGCGCCGTCCGATTGTGCCCACGAGCTCAATTATTTCGCGGAAACTGCTGAGGGCCGTTCGGAATTCGATGGGATCGCACGGGCGTCACAAAGTGGGGGCGTTCTCTTCGATATCGGCGCGCACTCCGGCCTGGTATCGGCGCTATTTTGCGCGGCTAATCCGAAGAACAAAGTCGTTAGCTTCGAGCCATCGCCCTTGTCGTGCCGCAGGCTTATTGCGATTCGCGATCTCAATCAATTCGGCGATCGAATGCGAATCGACCAATCCGGTATCGGGGAAAAGAGCGCGGTTGTGAAAATGGAATTCGATCCCGTGGGCGGCTACGTTCAAACCCAGCGCTTTGATCATTCGATGTGGGCTGCGCCGGAGCCGATCGATATAAAAATCGAAAGCATCCCCGATGCGGCCAATCGCCTGAATGTTGTACCGGAATTTCTAAAGATCGACATTGAAGGATATGAATTCGAAGCGATCAAAGGTTCTTTGGAGTTCATCGCCCGGCTCAAACCGGTGATCTTTCTCGAGGTCCATCTCAATTATCTCGAAGCAAGACAGCTCTCGGCGAAAACCCTGATCAAGATGCTTGTCGATGCCGGCTATGAATTTCATGCGTCCAGCGGCGCTAAATTGAGACCGCCTGACGTTTACGACTCGCCGTTACCGATCGTTCGGATCATTGCGCGCTAATGAGAATTCTTTTCTCATCCTACCTTTTCGATCCAAGCGTCGGCGGAATTGAGACTGTTTCGAAAATCCTCGCCGAGGAATTCGCCAAGGGCGGCCATGAAGTCCAGGTCATCACTCAGAGTCCGGGCGGACAGATTGCCGGCGCAAACTATAAATTAATTCGACGTCCGTCTCTGTCGGAAATATTCCGCCTGCTGAAATGGTGCGATATTTTCTTTCAGAACAATATTAGCCTGCGCAGCTTGATTCCGGCTTTGGCTTTGCGAAAGCCGACGGTCGTCGTGCATCAAACCTGGCTCCAAAATGTTCATGGCGGGATCGGATGGCAAAATCATCTAAAGCAGCTTCTCCTGCGGTTTGTCGTCAACGTCGCGATCAGTAAAGCGGTAGCCGATCGATTGAATGTCGATTCAATTGTGATCGGCAATCCGTATGATGAAACCGTTTTCCGTCTTATGCCCGGCGTCATTCGCGACAAGACGATCGTGTTTGTCGGACGACTGGTATCGGACAAAGGCGTCGATTTGCTTCTTCATGCCCTCGAAGTCCTGAAGCGCGACGGAATATTGGCGGACCTAACGATCGTCGGCAGCGGACCTGAGGAAATGAACCTGCGCAAGCTCGCTGCCGACCTTGGATTGAGTGAACAGGTCGCCTTTTCCGGTCAAAAATCCGGCGCGCCTTTGGCCCAAATTTTAAATCAGCATCGGATTTTGGCGGTGCCATCGCGCTGGGCGGAGCCGTTTGGCGTAGTGGCGCTGGAAGGAATCGCGTGTGGTTGCGTGATCGTCGGATCACGTGACGGGGGACTGAAAGAGGCTATCGGCGGCTGCGGTGTGACGTTCGAAAATTGCAACGTGACCGAGCTGGCCGCGCAATTAAAGCGGATGATTAAAGATGCTGACGCTCGGACATTGCTCCTGCGAAACGCAGAAGAGCATTTGATGAAGTTTCAATCGAACAGAGTCGCCGCCGCGTATCTGGAGCTGATGGGAAAACGCGTCCCATGAGCGCGGGCGCGGGTTTAGCCACGGAAAGAATGTTTGAAGCGCCGCTAGGCGCGTTAGGTTTATAGCAAAATGGAATTTCTTGGTTCGAGCTCCGTAGGAGCGGCAGAAAATACCGCCCTTGTTCATGTCGCTCCTACGGAGCTGGGATTATTTTATCGGCGAATTTCAATAAACATGTCGCGCCTGTCGGCGCTCGTTTCCGTTTCGATGCCACTTTGTCGACCGACATCATGATTCTCCTCTCGCATCCAACCGGTAATGAATTCGTTCGAGAAGCTTTGGTAGCGTTCGATCAGGCCGGGCTGCTTGAGGAATTCTGGACGGCAATTAGTTGGAATCCAAAGTCAGCGGTAAATCGAAAGCTGCCGAAATCGTTGCGCGATTTTTTGGGTCGTCGTTCGTTTCCCGAATCCGTTCGCTCGCGAACGCATACCCTGCCAGTTCGAGAAGCGCTTCGCTTGCTGGCTGGGGCTGCCGGTCTTTCGTCGCGTCACGAAACGGGCGCTCTCAGCATCGACGCGGTCTTTCGTGAGCTCGACCAAAAAGTCGCGACGCGTTTGCGAAAAACTCAGAAGTTACGCGCCGTCTATGCTTACGAAGACGGTGCGCTCGAGAGTTTTCGCGCAGCGAAGGATCTGAACATTTCTCGATTGTATGACTTGCCGATTGGTTATTGGCGGGTTGGCCAACAGATTTTTGCAGAGGAAGCGGAGCGCGAACCTCAATGGGCGTCGACTTTAACCGGAACGCTGGACAGCCCGGAAAAACTCGCCCGCAAAGATGAGGAGCTGCGTTTGGCGTCGCGAGTGATTGTCGCGAGCACTTTTACAAAACAGACGCTCGTCGATTCACCGTGCACGGCTAAAATCGACCTGGTCCCGTACGGGGCGCCGCCCCCGATTTCGGATGAAATCACGAGACCATCGAGCAAGCTCAAAGTGCTTTTCGCGGGGTCGCTGGGTCAGCGCAAAGGCTTGTCGTATTTGCTCGCTGCTGTCGAAAAACTTGGCCAGGCGGCGGAGTTGACGTTGCTCGGAAGAAAAGTCGCCACGGATTGCGCGCCACTCGAATCCGCGGTTCGAAAATATCGCTGGCTGCCGACACTCGCTCACGCCGATGTGTTGCGCGAAATGCAATCGCATGACGTCCTCGTTCTACCATCGCTCTTCGAAGGCTTCGGTCTGGTGATTTTGGAGGCCATGTCGCAGGGAACGCCTGTCATTGCGACCGATCATACTGCCGGCCCTGATGTTATCGAAAACGGACTCGACGGATTTATTGTTCCGATCCGGTCGGTGGACGCGATTGCGGATAAGTTGGATTTGCTCGCGCGGTCTCCAGAATCGCTGATGTCGATGAAACGGGCCGCCAAAGCCAAGGCGCGATCGCTGGCGTGGGAAGGTTACCGGCAACGTCTGGTCGAAGTGGCACGGGAAGTGATGGAGAGGTAAGGTGCGCCACCCAATGAGACCAGCTGGAGCTCAGTCGATTCCTGTACCTCACGCTCTGATAACCGAGCAGCCCGCAAGTTTGAAGGCTGTCAGGGTATTGATTTGGGTTTATCTGATTCTTCTCGTGATCGAAGGCGCCCTGCGGAAATGGGCATTGCCAAGTTTGTCAGATCCGCTGCTAGTGGTTCGTGATCCGGTCGTAATTGCAATTTACCTCTGCGCAATACGCGCGCATGTCTTCCCCTGGAATGCCTATGTAATTCTTCTGGGGGTGATCGGGGTGCTGTCGATGATTGTCAGTATCGTGATCCTGTATGATTACATTCCGTTTAAGGTAATCCTCCTGGTAACGGGATACGGTTTTCGGTCGAATTTTGTTCACCTTCCGCTGATTTTCGTCATGGCGGAAGCGTTGGACCTGGAAGACGTGAAGAAGATTGGGCGCTGGACTCTTCTTCTAATGATTCCGATGGCTGTTCTGTTGATTATCCAATTCAAGGCGTCTCCCGATTCATTCATCAATAAGACCGTGGGTTTGGGCGAAGGACAGCAACTCGCCACCGCCGGCGGCAAAATTCGACCTCCGGGGACGTTCTCATTTATTTCCGGACCGGTGTTTTATTTAAGCGCGGCGGCTGCGTTTTTAATTTATGGAGCCCTGATTCCGGGTGTTTATCGAGGATGGCTTTTGCTGGCTTCTGCGGGAGCGGTTCTAGCCGGTGTAACCGTCTCTGGAAGTCGCGCCTGCGTATTGGCGGTCGGACTTGTTGCCCTTGCTATTCTCCTCATTGTCGTGGTGCAGCCTTCGGCGGTGAACAAAATCGGAGGAACTTTGCTCGCCGTTGCCATTATCGGTTTCTTTTTCGTTCTTTTTGGGAGTCATGTTCCCTTTCTAAGGCAGGGGATAGATGTCCTTTCGGAACGGTTTACCAGTTCGGCGGAGGTCGCTGAAACGACGGTGGTCGGCGGATTGCTAGAGCGCGTTATGGACGAATTCACCGAGCCGTTTGGTTACCTGTTTAAAGTACCCATCACCGGATACGCCCTTGGACTAGGCACCGCAGGCGGTGCGCGATTCCTGGTCGGACAGGGAGCAC
>JAJPJU010000081.1 GCA_021324035.1 Spartobacteria bacterium
AAGGGAAATCACGGGTAATCGGAAATTGGGCGAAATATTCGTAACTGAAAAGTCCGCCAACCGCGACGACGAAGCCGACCCAGATCGGCCAGTTCCACTTTCGTTTCATGCCGGTCTGGCCGGCGACATTCGCAAAACCCATCGATAAAGAATGAACGTCAGCGCGACGAACGTGACGCTTCCGAGAACGATGCCCGCCGTCTCAAATCCGGGACCAACAAGGGCGAGTGGCGTCGGGCTGGTCGACAAAGATTTAATCACCGAGATCACAACCTGAATGATGCCCTCGCCAACGATCAGACCCGACGCGAGCAAGACGCCGAACTGCTTGGCGACTTCAGGTTTGGCAGTGCGATCCGCCTGTTTGTCGTAGAACCAGCCGACAACAGCTCCGACCACGATCATCAGCGTGGCCGAAGTGGGCAGATAAATTCCGAGGCCGACTGCAAGCGGTGGAATTCGCATGTGTTTCGTCGTCCGGGCGAGAATTTCATCCACCAAAACAATTGCAGCGCCGATTCCCGCACCGATTCCAATCAAACTCCAATCGATATCCCCTGCGATCACGCCTTTCGCCAGCGAGGAAATCAAACCCGCTTGAGGCGCCGGTAGCACACGACTCGGATCCGTTCCAGGCGCGCCCGCAAAACCATAAGTATGATTCATGAGATCCAGCACCGGCGGAATAACGACGGCTCCTGCGAGCACGCCGATCACCAACGCGACTTGTTGCTTCCACGGCGTCGCATCAACGAGCTGTCCGGTCTTGAGGTCCTGAAGATTGTTGTTTGCGATCGCGGCCACGTTGAAAACGACAGCAGTGGTGAAAAGCGCGAATGCAATCAGCGCTTTGCTTGTGTCGGGCGTGACATACGACTTAAGGCCGAACACCAACAACAAAGCAGCCCCGATCACGACCAAAATTCCAATACCCGAAAGCGGACTGTTCGATGAACCGATCAAACCCGCCATGTAACCGCACACCGCGGACACGAAGAAGCTCATCAAAAAAATGTAAACCACGCCGCCGATGATCAGCGTGGGCAGATGAGCGCCAAGACCACTGGAGCTTCCAAAACTTCCGAGCAGCCATCCTATCGGCACCATGCAAATCAAAGTGACGGCGCCGACGATGCCGATCGGAATATCGCGTTCAGTGATCGGCAACGTGTCCGCTTTGCCCGATTTACGCGCGCGCGACGCAGCCATCGCGCCGGCTAATCCACTAAGCAGTGGTTTTGCCAATTTGACCAACGTCCAGATCGCCGAAACGCCGATTGCGCCGGCGCCGATGTACCTCACTTTGCCGCTCCACGCGCTGCGCGCCAGCGCAGCCACCGGTGTCGTGAAATCCTGGGCGAGAGCCGAGTAGTGTGGAACGCCCCAGCCCCAGCCGATCAGCAAACCGACCAACATCGCTAAGCCCACCGACAGACCGACCAGGTGCCCGATTCCCAGCAACAAAAACGATAAAGAAAAATCGTAGCCGCTGACTCCGCCTTTCTTCCCGATGCGAAAGTTTTGCGCGAGATCGGAAGCGAATATCTGAGTCTCAATGATTAATGGAAAAACTGCGGAGACGATCGACCCCCACAGAACCGCCATCAGACCGGCGCGGCCTTGTTCAACGTTGGACGCAACATCGCCGCTGCTGCCGCTGCCAACTTTCAAGACCTCGGCACACGCGACGCCTTCCGGATAAGGCAAATCCGAGTTCGTCACCAACGCGCGACGCAACGGAATCGAATACATCACGCCCAAGATTCCGCCGAGCGCGCAAATCCAAAACGAGGTCCAGAACGGGAAATCGGTCCAGTAACCGATCATGATCAATCCGGGCAGGACGAAAATGATCGACGACAGCGTGCCCGCGGCAGACGCGACGGTTTGGACGATATTGTTTTCCTGGATTGTTGCGTCCTTGAAGCTGCGCAGGATCGCCATCGAAATCACCGCTGCGGGAATCGATGTGGAAAAAGTAAGGGCCGCTTTGAGCCCGGCGTAAACGTTCGCCGCCGTGAAAACCAGCGTGATAACGATGCCGATGATGATTCCGCGGACGGTGAGTTCAGCGCGGTTTTTTCCGGTTGCGTTCAAGCGTGCGGAGAATGGCGGAAATCGCCAGACCGGTCAAGACGGTCTAGTAAGTCTCCACCGGCGAACGTTTGCCATCTTCGGCGCTGCGTTGTTTGGCCCGCTCCGCACCGAGTGTCGCGACGCGAAGATCCCAAATCTCGTTGTCGATTTTGCGAAAGGCGGCTTCGGAAAATTCATGTGGCGGTTTCATCTCCTTCTTGAACTTCGCGACGCTCGCGAGCGCGCGATCGATCTGTTCGCGCGGCAACGTTTCCAAAATTTTGCGGACGTTCTCGATCTCCGGAATCCGATGGCAAATCATGACCAGATCATTTCCTGCGTTGATCGCGAGACGAATCGTGTCCTGTAAGCCGTAACCGTTCAGGATCGCACCCATGTCGAGATCGTCGGTCATGACGAGGCCGCCGAATCCGAATTCGTTGCGAAGCAGATCGGTAATGATGCGCCGGGATAAGCTCGCCGGCGTCTTTTCCTTTTCGAGGCACGGATACCAGCCGTGACAAATCATCATGCTGTCGACGATTCCGGCTTTAGGCATTTGATGGCGGCTCGGTGAGCCGCCGCTACCAAGAAATGCACGAAAAACAGCCAATTCGTTCTGATTCAATTCTTCGCGCGTTCGATCGATTCGCGGCAATTCAAAATGCGCATCCGACTTCGCGCAGGTGTAACCGGGGAAATGTTTTCCACAGCTCGCTATCCCCTGGTTGCGCATTCCATCGTTGAACGCGCCCGCGTTGCCCACCACTTGCTCGACGGTCTTTCCATAACAACGGCCACGCAACGAATTATCCGCGTTGTCGTCGAACGAAATATCGAGCACCGGGCAAAGATCGAGATTGAATCCAAAAACCCGCAGTAAACGTCCGGTAATGTCGCCGTGACGGCGAATCAGATTCAGATCGTCTTTGTCGCGTAATTGTTGGGCGTTCGGCGGTTCGTTGCCGATCAATCGCAATCGCGAAACGCGCCCGCCTTCCTGGTCGATGGTGATAATCGGCTCGATTTGACTGAGATCGCGCAAATCGTCGATCAACTTCCGCAACTGCGGCGCGCTTTCGATGTTGCGCCCGAAAAGAATGAAGCCACCGGGCTGCACGCGGCGAAACATCTCCGCGCTCACGGCATCGAGTTCCTTGCCAGGTACGCCGCAGAGGATTAGTTGGCCCAGCGAATCGTTTTTATTCATCACCGACGAAATTAATCACGAATGGACACCAATAAACACGAATGAACGGGAGTGATAGAAATATTCGTGTTAATTCGTGTGCATTCGTGGTTGAAATATCAATAGTAAGGTAGCTTGAAAAAAATCGGCATTTACGGCGGCACGTTCGACCCGATTCATCACGGCCATTTGATTCTGAGCCGTCAAGCCTGCGAAGAACACGGTTTCGATGAATTGATTTTCGTCCCGGCGGCGTTGTCGCCGTTCAAGAAAACAACCGCCCAAGCCAGCGGCGAACTGCGTTTGGAAATGTTGCGCGCCGCGATCCAGGGACAAAAAGATTTTATCGCGGATGATTGCGAACTGAAACGGCCACCGCCGTCTTACAGCATTGATACCGTTCTTCAAATTCGCGAACGCGATCCGAACGCCCAACTCTTCTGGCTGATCGGCGCCGACAACGTTGCCGGCCTGAACAAATGGCACCGGTTCGAGGCGCTCGAAAAACTTGTGAAGTTTGTGGTGCTGGATCGCGGCCGCGCCGCAAACGCGGAGCACCATTACCCGGTTGTCCGGCGAAACATCGATATTTCGGCTACCGACATTCGAAACCGGGTTGCGTCCGGGCGTTCCATCCGCTATCTCGTACCGCAGGCCGTGGAAGAAATTATTCGCCGCGAGAAGCTTTACCTGGAGTCAGCGACATAACCGCGAAACAGTTAGCCACTACCTGCGCCGAGCTCGCTTCGAACAAGAAGGCCGAAGACATCGTTGTTCTCGATCTCGCCGGAATCTCCAGTTTTACCGATTTCTTTGTGATCTGCTCGGCCAGTTCCGAGCCGCAACTCAAAGCGATTGCCAATGAAATTGAAACGCGCTTGCGCGAAGATCACGCCCGGCGCGCCGCCGCGGTCGACGGCTTTCCAGCCAGCCAATGGATCGTCCTCGATTACCTCGAAGTCGTCGTCCACATCTTTCATCGCGATAAACGCGAGTTCTACAGCCTGGAAGATCTCTGGGGCGACGCACCGCGGGTGGCGTGGGAAACCGCCACCAGCGTTTCCTAAGTTGTCTTCGTGATTACTTCGCCGACGGCGACGGTGCCGGCGACGCGCCCGACGGACTGGTGTATGTCGCCGGTTGCACGTTCATCAGCTCCACCTCGAAAATCAAAAGTGAATTCGGTGGAATCTGCGGACTTGGTGAATGCTCGCCGTAAGCGAGCGCCGGCGGAATAAAAAGCTGATACTTCGAGCCGACCTTCATCAGCTGAAGCGCTTCGGTCCAACCTTTGATCACCCCGGCAACCGGGAATGTGGCCGGCTGGCCGCGTTTGTAGGAACTGTCGAATTCGGTGCCATCCATCAAAGTCCCCCGGTAATTCACGGTAACGTTGTCGGTGCTTTTCGGCTGGGCGCCGTTGCCCTCTTTCATGACCTTGTATTGCAGACCGCTGGCGGTCGTCTTCACGCCGTCTTTTTTCTTGTTGTCGGCCAAAAATTTCTCGGCGTCGGCTTCGTTCTTTTTGCCGACCTCAGCTTGCTTCGCCTGCATGTCTTTTTCGAAGTTCATCATGACGTCCCGGATTTGGTCCATTGTCATCTGGGGTTTTCCAGACAATCCGTCTTTCACCCCGGCGTTGATCATGTCGGTGTTCACGTCGATATTTTGACGCTTGAAATTCATGCCAATGTTCAGACCCACGGCATAACTAAACTTGTCCTTTTGGTCCTTAAACTGGGCGGCTTTGTCCTCGCCGAACACGTTGACGGCGAACGACAAAGCAATAGCGGTAATGATAATAGATTTCATAAAATGGTCTGCGAATCTGGTTGCGCTTTACGTTGGAACAGCGCAGAAAGTTGCACGCTAGTGGAGAAACCGCGCTCGTCAACCCACCATCGTGCTCGCCGCATCCTGGCGATCAGCCTGCTTTTTTGCTGCCTGACCGGACCCGGATGGGCCGCCGCCCCGATCCAAATTTCAAAGGCCGACGCGTTGCGCATTGGCAAGCGAATCTGGCAAAACGAATGCAACGGCAGTGTTGCCGGCCTCACCTCATGGAATTCCGGAGAGGACTTCGCCTCCCTTGGCATCGGACATTTCATTTGGTATCCCGAAGGAATGCGCGGGCCGTTTGACGAAAGTTTTCCGAAGTTCCTGGAATTTGCCCATGAACGCAATGTTACGGCGCCGGTTTGGCTGAACCAGGCGACGTTTTGCCCGTGGAAATCGCGCTCCGAATTCGTCCGCGCACAGGGTTCATCCCAAATGCGCGAGCTCCGGGATTTTCTTGCCCACACGGTCGATCTTCAGGCCCAATTTCTCATCAACCGGTTGCAACAATCTCTCGCCAAAATGGTTGACGAAGCCGGAGCGGGCGAACGCGACAACGTCCAGCGTCAATTCACGCGGATTGCCAGTACGCCACCCGGCTGCTATGCATTGGCCGATTTCGTGAATTTCAAAGGAGAAGGCGTGTTGCATACCGAACGTTACCACGGCGAAGGCTGGGGCCTGCTGCAAGTTCTCGAACAGATGCACGGCACCGAAACCGGCGCCGCTGCGACCCGTGAATTCGCGAATTCTGCAGCTGCAATTTTGCGGCGGCGCGTGCAAAATTCGCCGCCAGAACGGCATGAAGCGCGTTGGCTGCCCGGCTGGCTGAACCGCGTTCACAGTTACAACCAAAGTTAATGAAACGTCGCCTTTTCCAATTTGGAATTCTTACGGCTGTGATCGCGCTGGTTGGCTTCGCTCAGGCTCAAATGTTCGGCCCAAAAATGAAAAAGCCGAGCGAGCTGATTTCAAAACAGGCGCCGTTGAAAGTGAATCAACAATTGCTCGCCCAGGCGACGCCGGACAATACCCACATCGTGGTATCGATTCCCAAACAACGCGCCTTCTTGATGATTGGCGAACAAATCGTGGCGGATGGACCGATTTCGTCCGGAAAGCGGGGGCACGAAACGCCGCGCGGACATTTCAACGTCATGGAGAAGGATCCCAATCATCATTCCAGTATCTACGGCGATTTCGTGGACGGCCGGGGCCGGGTCGTGCGCGCAGGCGTGAGCGCTCACATTGATTCTGCGCCGAGTGGAACGCACTTTGCAGGCGCGTCGATGAAATGGTTTCTCCGACTCACTGGTGAGGGCGTTGGAATGCACATCGGCATTTTGCCCGGCTATCCGGCTTCGCACGGATGCGTTCGGGAATCGGTTGACGGCGCGAAATTATTTTACGATCACGCCAAAGTCGGCACGCCGGTGGACGTCGGCGATTTCTAGATCAATTTTCGTCGCAACATTTCGAACGCGACCTGGGCGACGAGTTGCTTGAAAGTTTCGCGATCGCTCGGGAAAAATAATTTTCGGACCTTGGTTTCGGTTTCGTATGCCAGCGCCACATAAACCGTTCCCACAGGTTTTTGCTCTGAGCCGCCGCCGGGCCCTGCGATGCCGGTCGTTGCCAGCGCATAAGTCGATTTTGCCCGCCTCCGCGCGCCTTCCGCCATCGCTCGCGCCACTTCTTCACTCACTGCACCATGTTGCTCGATTAATTTGGAATCGACGCCCAGCACATCGGCCTTTGCTTCGTTCGCATAACAAACGTAACCGGCCAGGAGGACCGACGAAGCGCCAGGAACATTTGTAATTCGATTCGCGAGCAAACCGCCCGTGCATGATTCCGCCGTTGCCAGCGTTTGTTTTTGCGCGGTCAGCAACGTTACCAGAACTTCCTCAAGGGCAGCGTCCGTGTCGGTGAAAATCACGTCGCCAAGCTCGGCCCGAACGATTTTTTCAGCCTGCTCAAGCGCAGCCCGTGGACCGATCATTCGCAAATCCACTTCTCCGGGCCGCGCGCAATAGCCAAGCTCAACACCGGGAATTGCCAGAATTTTTTGCCCGACCTTTTCTTCAATAATTGATTCGCCCATGACCGCGATCTTGTAGAAGCGCCGCTCCACCGACAGTGGCTCTTTGATAATCGATCGAAGGATCGGTATGACAGATTGATGGAACATCGGCTGCAGTTCGCGCGGCGGCCCCGGCAAAAGAAAAATATGTGGCGACGAGACCTTCGAATTGATGTTCGCCTTCAGATACAAACCGGATGCGCTGCCATTTTCGTTCGGAAGAACCTGTGCGCCGGCCGGGACTTGCGCCTGCCGCGCGATGCTCGGGACCCATCGGATTCCACGAACTTTTAACCGCGTCTTGAGAGAAGCGAGCAACTCGTCATTCTCTTCCAGGTTCAATCCAAGCAATTCCGCCGCAACATCCCGCGTAATGTCGTCGCTGGTCGGACCAAGACCGCCGGTAACGAAAATGATTTCAGCGCGGGAAAACAATTCCCGAAGTGTTTCGCCAATGACCGCACCGTCGCCTACCGTCCGCCGTTCCTCAATTCGCAGTCCGAGAGCAAAAATCTCGCGCGCGATAAAGGCGAGATGTGTGTCGTGAACATCGCCGGCCAGCAATTCCGTGCCGGTATTAAGAAGGACGACCCGCATGGCTGCGAACGTCCAACACCGAACGTCGAACGTCCAACGCCGAATTATTGTAGCCGGGATCGTTGATCCTGGCCGCGACCGTCGGTCGCGGCTACAAGATCCCCCGATGCGCGCCCGCATCAGTTTTGATTAATAACGCTTCAACCGCGTTTCCCGGCGTTTTCTGCCGAAAAATCAGGCTGCGTCTTTGTCCTGCTTCTTGCGAATCAGGGGCAACTTTTTGCCTTCGACGACGGCGCGATTGATTGTGACCTCGGCGATATCTTCGCGACTCGGCACATCGTACATAATATCAAGCATTATGCGCTCGAGCATCGAACGAAGCGCGCGTGCGCCGGTTCCCTTGGTGACCGATTGTCCCGCGAGAGCGCGCAACGCGTCCTTCGTGACGGTCAGTCGCACACCTTCCATCGAGAAAAGTTTCGTGTATTGCTTGATCATCGCGTTCTTGGTTTCGGTCAGAATCGCGACCATCTCATCCTCGGTCAGCGCATCGAGCGAAGCGACAACCGGCAACCGGCCGATGAATTCCGGAATCATTCCGAACGAGAGCAAATCTTCCGGTTCGACGTGACGGATCGCTTCCTTGCGGAAATTCTCTTCCACTTCCAGCGTGGGACTTCCGAAGCCCATGACTTTTTGGCCAATCCGCTTCTGAATGATCTTGTCGAGGCCGATGAAGGCGCCGCCGCAGATAAACAAAATCTTCTCGGTATTAACCTGAATGTATTCCTGATGCGGATGTTTCCGGCCACCCTGTGGCGGAACGTTACAAGTCGATCCCTCCAGAATTTTCAGCAAAGCTTGCTGCACACCCTCGCCGGAAACGTCACGCGTGATGGAGACGTTGTCGGTTTTGCGTCCGATCTTGTCGATCTCGTCGATGTAAACGATGCCGATCTCGGCGCGTTTCACGTCGTAATCGGCATTTTGAAGCAAGCGCAAAATAATGTTCTCAACATCTTCGCCGACGTAGCCGGCTTCGGTCAGTGTGGTTGCGTCCGCAATGCAGAATGGAACGTCGAGAATCCGCGCCAGGGTTTTTGCGAGCAGTGTTTTTCCGGA
>JAJPJU010000110.1 GCA_021324035.1 Spartobacteria bacterium
CACGATTATATCGAGCCCGAACTAAAACCCAAGCGAATGGCGAGGCACACGCAACTTGCTTACGCAGCGTCGATGATGGCTTTGGAAGATGCAGGTTTTAATTCTGAGAACCTTGCGCTGCCGAGTCCAGTTCCGGTGATTATTGGCGTTAGCATGAACTCAATGGACGTTCTGGAACGGGCACTCGACGCAGTTCGTGAAAGTAAAGCAAATCGCGTTTCGCCGACAACCTGCTCTGCATCGCTTCCACAAGGCCCAGCAAATGTAATCGCGGATCGCATAGGTGCTTTCGCTCGGGCTACTACAGTTTCAGCGGCCTGCCCTTCCGGGTTGGATGCAGTTGCGGATGCAGCATCGATGATCCGATCCGGCCAAGCGGAGATCGCGATCGCCGGCGGCAGCGATGCTCCAATCACTCCAATCGCGATGGCAAGTTTTGCAGCAGCGGATTTAAGTTCAACTCGAAACGGTGACCCTGCAAAGGCAAGTCGTCCATTCGATATCGATCGCGACTCTGGCGTTATCTCAGAAGGAGCCGGTGTATTCGTTCTAGAGAACCTCGAGACGGCTCAAGCTCGCGGAGCCCATCTGTACCTTGAAGTCACTGGATACGCCAAGCAACGAGACCGCGATCCTACGAGTCCCGGCTCCGGTTTGGAGGAATCAATGCGGATGGCCCTAGCAAACGCTGGACGCACGATTGCAGATGTGGATTACATCTCCGCTTATGGCCCAGGGCATCCAGTGCTCGACGCCATTGAAGTTGCCGTGATCAAGAGAGTATTTGGACACGGAGCCTACGAAATCCCAGTCAGCTCGATTAAGGCTGTAACCGGAAATGCATTGGCAGCAGGCGGCCCACTTCAATTAGCTTCTTGTGCTCTGACAATTCGGGACAATGTAATTGCGCCAACCGCAAATTACGAAAGTGCGGACCCCGACTGCGATTTGGATTTTGTACCAAACCGTCCTCGCCGATCGGCCATTGAGTGTGCATTGATCAATGTTCGCGGTCTTGGAGGGGGCGCTAGTACAATGATAGTCAACCGCGTCGCGTCGGCATGAACAACATCAATACACCGACGCTCGTCGTCATTATAATCCAGATTGGCTTGGGCGCTGCGGTTTTCTACGCAAATCCGAAACGGACTTCTAACCAATGCTTTCTGTTCCTCTCATTAATCATCAGCGCATGGCTTGCAAGCTTAGCCGTGGCATTCTCCGCGAAAGGCATTGGAGTGGCGGAGTTCGCGATTAGGCAGGCCAACGCTACCGGAATTCTGTACCTATTCGGTCTAAATCTCCTTCGATTGTCGATTTCCCGACCTTCAGAAAGCTGGCGTGATTTATTTCGACGCTGCCGAATCTGGCTAATAGCCAGCGCCGCCATCATCGCATTTTGTCAGACTAAGATTTTTCTCAAAGGTGCCAAAATGCCTACAGCTGCGGGCGCGGTGCCCATGCCAATCTACGGTGACATCGCAATTCGCATTTATGCCGCGTACTTTGTAATCGCTTTTCTTGTTCTGATCATCAGCTATTGGCAAGCGTTTCGTAAAGCTACCGGCCGGGAGCGTGCCGAATTGGGATTTATTTTGATTGGGGGCGTCGCGGCGATGGCTGTGGCCATATTGCTAACTTTCGTGGCAGATCTCTTCATTTCGCAATCCCAATGGATGTGGTTCGCGCCGTTTCGGATGATCATTTTCAGTCTGATCATCGCTTATGGGATTGCCACTCGAAGAATCATGAATGTGGGGGTTTTGCTGCGCCGCATGATTTCTTACACGCTCCTCTGTGGATATCTCCTCGCACTCTACGCTCTGGTTTGGTGGCTAACTGCGACTGCTTTGCATTCTGTTGTTACTGATGCGCATACGATTGCTCACGTCGCTGCCGCGATTGTAATAGCGTTCGCAATGGCGCCGGCGCGAGGTATTTCCCAGAAATTGGCAGAGCGAATGTTCATCGGCTCACATCAACTCGATTTTCGCGCCACGGTCAGCAAAGCGGCCAAAATTCTGGCGTCGGTCGCCACATTGCGCGATTTGCTTGATCGATTTGCTCACACCGTCGCTGAAGCGGTCGGCACAGATCGCGTTTTAATTCTTTTACCCACGAAACGAGGATTCTCGCAGCACTATCCCGCAGCCGAACCCGGATCACGTCAATATTTGGAATTAACCCGCGACCAGGCGACGATCACTTATCTCGAGGCAAGCCGCGAACCCATTGTTCTCGAAGAATTGCATCGCGCTCGACCTACCGCGCAACTGCAGCGAGTCATGCGACAGCTCGATTCGCTGCAAATCGCATTGGCGATGGGAATTTTTTCCCGCGATCATCTTGCGGGAGTTTTGCTTCTGGGCGTCCGCAAATCGGGCCGAATTTATGGAGCACCCGAACAAGGCGCGTTGCAGGTCCTGTGTGGTCAGCTCGCCGTTGCGATCGAAAACGCGGAGCTGTTCACGGAAGTTCAAAACGCAAAGATCTACAACGAAACTTTGCTGCAAAACCTGACCAGCGGTGTGATTGCCGCAGGCACCGACGGCCGCATCACCGTGTTTAATAATGAAGCAGGCCAAATTACCGGGCTTGATCCGCAGCAAATGCTTGCCTGCTCAATCGATGCCCTTCCGTTGGACCTGGCCGAGCCTTTGGTTACGACCATGAAAACCGGCGAAAGCCAACAAGATTACGAAGTCGCACTCCACGTTGATGGCAGCGATGTTTCGATTCGGGCGAGCACGTCGATCTTCCACGGACAAGACCGGCAGGTTCTCGGCGCGCTCATGGTGCTAACCGACGTGACCGCGATAAAACGTCTCGAGTTGCAAATCCGTCGCAGCGATCGCCTCGCCAGTCTTGGCACGCTTTCCGCCGGCATGGCGCATGAAATCAAGAATCCGCTCGTGTCTCTCAAAACTTTCGCCCAGCTGTTGCCGGAGCGTTACCAGGACTCGGATTTTCGCGACACCTTCTCGAACTTGATCGGACATGAGATCGACCGGATCGATTCGCTGGTGAATCAGCTGCTTCGATTCGCCAGGCCGGCCAAGCCAATTCTCAAGCCGCTTCATGCGCATGAAGTTTTGGAGAAGGCGTTAACCCTGGTCGGTCATCGGCTTTATCAAAAGGACATCAAGTTGCAGCGCTTGTGGCAGGCGGATGTCGACACGATCCATGGCGATGCAGATCAGCTCGAACAGGTTTTCTTGAACTTTTTCCTAAACGCGATGGATGCGATGAAAACCCAGGGCGAATTGTCGGTGACAACCGAAATTCGCACCGACGGACATTGGGTTAATCCGCGCGCATATACGAACGGTCAGAGCACCGCCCAAGGCAACGGAAGCGGAAACGGCCATACTCCGGAAGCGCTCCTGATCAGTATTCGCGACACCGGCGAGGGCATTAAGGCGGAAGATATTCCTCACGTCTTCGATCCATTCTTCACAACCAAAGACTACGGGACAGGACTGGGGTTATCGGTTGTTCACGGGATTATTCAAGAACACGGGGGGCAGATTGAGGTAGAGAGCGAACTGCAAAAGGGAACGGTGTTTCATATTTTGCTACCGTTGGTGCGGTTTAACGCCAAGGCCGCTGCCGCATGAAGCCCACTCCGGTCTGTATTTTATACACGCAGGATGCCGATCTCGTTCGCAAAGCGAGAGCGTTCTTGAGAACATCAACCGAGGTGCGTCATGTCGGTGATCCCGACCGTTTGGAACCTGTCCTTCAACAGACCGGGCCAGCCGTCTTAATGATGGACTTGCGAGCGAAAGAATGCCGCGAGTTGCTGGAACAAATTCACAGCGAACAGCCCGACAGTTTGATTATTGCCCTTGGTGTCGCTCAATCCGAACCGTTGCGAGAAGCCGAGCATCTCGGAATTTATGCCGCTGAGGAAATGGGTTTGGATCGGCGCCGATTTCAAGCGCTCCTGGGCCGCGCTCTGGATTATCAACGAGTGTTACAGGAGAACCACGAGTTTCGAGAAACGTCAGCGACACCCAGGAATAATAGATTGCGAACTGGCGAACCAGCTCAGTCAGCGGGCGGTGCCGCAAGATCTTTGCCACTTTCGCGGTTTCCCCGAATTCTTAGTCGCGCGGCCAACATCGACGCTTTAATGGCGTCAATGGCTGAGGGGTTGGCCGAAAGCGCTGGGGTTAGTCGCGTCGGGATATTTGCACAGAAGCGAAAAGGAGAACCCTACCGTTTGCATGGAGCCATCCATTGTCTGCCTGAAACGGATCAACTCGTGTTCAGCGAAAGGGACGCTCTCGTTCGCTGGTTTGAACTCAACGGTCATTTGATCTCACGCGTTTTTCTCGATCAAACGCCGGACGAACGAAAACGTTCTGTGATGCGTCGCGCACTCGATATGTTCGGCGCAGAAGCGATCGCGCCGCTTTACGCGGGTGGCCGCGTCACCGGCTGGATCTTCTTCGGACACCGTGTCACTGGTCAGATGTTCGATGATCGCGATCTCGAATATCTAACGATTCTGGCCGAGCACGTTTCGACCGTCATGGAAAACGCTCTCCTTTACGAAGAAACGGCGGTTGAAAAGACACTCGCCGAAACGCTTTTGAAATCGATTTCTCCCGGCATTGTTGCAATCGACACCGACGCGAACATTCGATGGTTTAATCCACGAGCTGAGAAAATTCTCGGCGTTTCCAGTTCCGACGCGTTGAACAAGCCGGTTGAACGCGCTGGCAACAAATTGGCGGGCATATTGCGCGAAGCGCTCGAATCTAAAACGCCCCCGGAGCTGCAACACTGGATCGACCCCACCACTCGCCGCTCGCTTTCGGTAGAGGCGCGTCAACTCGCAGGCAATGGATCGTCCATGGGCGCGGTGGCGGTGATCAATGATCTCACTGCGGAAGAAACTCTGCGCGAGCGGCAATCGTTGGTAGATCGGGCAGCATTTTGGACTGATCTGGCCGCCAGCATGTCTCACGAAGTCCGCAATCCACTGGTGGCAATCAAGACGTTCGCCCAACTTCTGCCGGAACGTTTCGATGACGCCGATTTTCGCAAGGAATTCAACCAGATCGTCGTGCAGGAAATCGACCGGCTGGATCGCATCATTACTCAGATCAATAATTTTGCACACCCGCCTGAGCTGATATTGAAATCGATCGATGTTCGGGCTCCGGTAAAGAAGGGTTTGGAAATCGCGCGCTCGCGATTCGGGGTCAACGGCAAAGTCGAAATCGAAACCGCATTACCCACCGATTTGCCACGCATCCTTGGAGACGAAAGCGCGCTTGCCGAAGTTTTCGCTCACTTGGTGGCAAATGCCGCCGAAGCCAGTTCTGACCGCAACAAGCCCCGGATCACGCTTTCGGCAAAAACCGTCCGCGACGGCCGAAAATCGTCCGGGATTGTCGTCACGGTGCGAGACAACGGTACCGGGATTTCGCCTGAACTGAAGGATAAGATTTTCTCGCCTTTCTGCACAACCAAGCCGCGCGGCATGGGCCTCGGTCTGCCGATCGTCAAGCGCACCGTTTTCGATCATCACGGACGGGTGGAAGTCGATTCAACGTCGAAAGGGACACTCGTCAGCATCATCCTACCAGTCACGGGCGGCGCGCGCGATTAGCCGAATTTTCGAGTTGCGATTTGCGGCTCGAGATTTGAGGCTTCGAAGACATCATGAAATCTATCGTCGTTAACGAAGAACAATTGCGAAAAATTAAGACCAGCCCGGGGTTTGTTGCGGCGCTGGATCAAAGCGGCGGGAGCACGCCGAAAGCTCTGCGTCAGTATGGAATTCAAGAGAATGCGTGGTCCAGCGATGAAGAGATGTACACCATCGTGCATCAGATGCGGACCCGCATCATCACCAGTCCCGCTTTCACCGGAGAGCGAATTATTGGAGCGATTCTGTTCGAGAACACAATGGATCGGGACATCGAAGGGCAGCCCACTGCAGACTATCTCTGGAAGGTGAAGCAGGTTGTGCCGTTTTTAAAAGTCGATCAGGGCCTCGCAGGTGAAAAAGACGGCGTTCAATTGATGAAGCCGATGCCTAAGCTGGATACGCTCCTCGATAGAGCGAAGGCGAAACGCATCTTTGGAACCAAGATGCGGTCCGTGATCAAGCACGCTGACGAAACAGGCATCAAGGACATTGTGCTTCAGCAGTTCGAGATCGGGCAGCAGATAATCTCGAAGGATTTCGTACCGATCCTCGAACCGGAAGTTGATATTCACTGCCCGGAAAAGGCAAAAGCGGAGCGATTGCTTAAAGCGGGAATCCTTCAAAAACTCAACGAATTGCCAGCTACTCAATTCGTCATGCTCAAGCTTACCTTGCCGGAGCAGGACGATTTTTACAGCGACTTTGTCAAACATCCCAGAGTTCTGAGGGTGGTTGCGCTGTCGGGTGGCTATTCGCAAGAAGAAGCAAATAATCGTCTGCGCAAACAGCATGGCGTAGTCGCCAGCTTTTCCCGTGCACTGGTTGAAGGACTATCGGCCCAGCAATCTGACGCCGAGTTCAACGCCGTCCTCGATAAATCGATTCAGAACATTTTCGACGCCTCGAAAACTTAAGAAACGTGACGATCACGCTTCAGGAGCTCGCGACTCAATCCGGCGGCGAATTGCGCGGTGGTGATCCGGGACAGCAAATTACCGGAGCAGCATCCCTGTCCGAAGCCGTTACCGGTGAAGTCACATTCTATGCCGATCCGCGTTATCTGGCCCGCCTTCGAAATACGCGAGCATCGGCAATCTTTGTTCCCCTCGCCTTTTCCGAGAAAACTGAAGCCGCCCAAATCCGCGTCGCCAATCCTGCAAAAGCATTCGAGCAAGTCGTGTTGAAATTGGCGCCGA
>JAJPJU010000310.1 GCA_021324035.1 Spartobacteria bacterium
CATAACTGAATTGAAGTTTCCGCACCATGAAAATTGAAATCGCTCTCTGTTTGCTCGGTCTCGCGTTCCTGCCAGCTTGCACAACCACGTCACAGACCACCGCTGCTAATCAAACTCTCGAGCAGCGTTTGCAGGCAAAATACGCCAGCAACGCAACTGAGCCCGGCGTCCCCGGTGAAGAGCCAGCCCCGCCAGCAGAAGGCCCGGAAGATGTTCCCGCGGACGCTCCGGATAACGTCGATCACAATCCGGCTCTGATGCCCAGCCCACTGCTCCGTTACTGGGCCGCATCGCGCACGCCGTAATCGGCGGCAATCTCGCCAGCTAAATTCCGCCTAACCGGCGGACGGACTAAAAAGCGCCCACGCCAGCAGATTGCCGGCGTCCCGCCAAACGCCGGAGTGGCTGTCTCCAAGAACGACCACGATGATGTTCTTGCTGCCGCTGGAACCGCTCGCGATCAAACACTTGCCCGCGGCTTCGGTATAACCCGTCTTCATTCCGTTGCAGTACGGAAGTTTCTTGAGAAGCTTGTTAGTGCTTTCCAGCTCGCGCGTTCGGCCGTTCGCGTATCGGAAGTTCAGCTGGGGCAGGCATACGATCGATCGAATTAACGGATTAGCGTAGGCGATTCGGGCGATGCTCGAAAGATCGCGCGCGGTCGAATATTGCCGCGCATCCGGCAATCCGTTCGGGTTGACCCAGTGCGAGCTGCGCGCCCCAGCGGCCACGGCGCGTTGATTCATTTTTTCCGCGAACGCCTCAATGCTCCCGGCATTGTCTCGCGCCAAACAACGCGCGACGTCGTTGGGGCTTTTTACGAGCAGGGCGCGCAATAAGTCGATGCGGGTGTAGGTATCGCCCGGTTTAATGTTCAACTTCACCGGCTCGGCCAAAGTGTCGGTTTGGGCGACGACGACTTGGCGATCGAGATTGCCCGTTTCAGCAACGATCAATCCGGTCAGAAGTTTTGTTGTGCTGGCTGGGGCTCGAAGTGCATCAGCATTCTTTTCGTAAAGCACCTGGCCGCTCGCGGCATTAATTACGATGACAGAGACTGCCGAGGTCTTTGGAATCGAGCCCGGGATCGATTGCGCCGAGAAGGATTCGTCATCGGAATCGCGCTGTCGCGGCGCGCGCCGGGCCCGCCGGGTGCGCGGAGTTGCGCTCGCAGCCGTGTGCGCGTTGGAATCTGAATCCGCTGCCGGCGAGGCTTTGGTTTTGGCCCGCTGACGATGAGGCACTCCGGTCGGCCGTATTTCATTCGAATTGTCCTCGTCCGGCGATATGGACGTTTGCTCAACCGCGAAACAGAGAGAAGTAAGTGCGATCGCGCAAAAAACGAAACTAGCGCGAAACCAGCGAGTCATGCGCGGGGAATTAGCGGCAGAAATTCGGAACGCGCAAGCGACTAAAGATCTTTTCCGCGTTGAATAAGTTCAATTTCATAGCCTTCGGGCGCGTCGATGAACGCTATCGCGCTGCCGCCGGGCGTGTTGTGAGGGCCGTCCGACAGCGGATAACCTTTGGCCGCCGATTCGCGCGCAAATTTTTCAAGGTCCTCGACTTCGAACGCGAGATGAGTCAGGTCGGGACCGACCACCACCGGACCGCTTTCGTCGAATTTGCAGATCTCGATTTCCTCATCGCTTTGAGGCGCTTTCAGAAAAACCAACTGCGATCCGCGGCCCGAGGTGTGCCGCCTTATTTCCTGCAGCCCGAGCACGTCCGTATAAAATTTGACCGTCTTTTCCAAGTCTTTCACCCGGTAACGAGTGTGTAACAGTTTCTTAACCATGAGATGACCGTAGACACGAATCCGGCGAATTCACACTGCTTTAGACACGAATTTCACGAATCAACACTAAGAACCAAAAACCAGGTTGACGTAACGGTCGAAAGATCGCGACAATGCCTGCCCCCCAGTTGAGAGACCTGCTCTACAAACGGGAAATTTTTCAGCTTGTTGGCCTTTGCATGGAAATTCATCGGGTCCTTGGTAAGGGATACGACGAGATAATTTATAAGGACGCGCTCGTAGTCGAGCTAACGAACGCAGGTATTCCGTTTTCCCGCGAAAAGAACTATGAAATTAGATACAAAGAAACCACCTTGCCGCACTTTTATTACGCGGATTTTGTCCTTTGGGGAAAAATCCTTTTTGAAGGAAAAGCCGTTGAAACGTTAACTGGGGCGCACCGCAAACAGGTGTTAAACTACCTCGCGGCCTCAAAGCTTCGACTGGGACTTCTCGTTAATTTCGGCAGCGACTCGTTAGAGTGGAAACGGGTTATTTTATGAGACGTTCAGGCCTCGTTTTTAAATTGTCAGACCTTGGTGAAAATTCGTGCAATTCGTGTCTAAGCCCATGAAACTTGTTATCGCCGCTACTGGCGCCAGCGGTTCGATTTATCTCCAGCGTTTGCTCGAGCAAATCGACCCGGCGTCGCACGAGGTTCATCTGGTGATGAGCGGCCATTCCAAGCAGGTCGCAAAAGAGGAGGTCGGTTCGGTCAAAATTCCGAAAGGAATCGTGCAGCATTCGGAAAACGATCTCAATGTGCCGTTTGTCAGCGGGTCTGCGCGATTCGATGCCATGGTGATTGTGCCCTGCTCGATGGCGACGATGGGCCGAATTGCGTCGGGCTCGAGCGACAGTGCGTTGCTGCGGGCGGCTGACGTTTTCCTAAAAGAGCGTCGCAAACTCATCCTGGTGCCGCGCGAAACGCCATGGAACCTGATCCACGCCCGCAATGTTGTGACCCTGCTCGAAGCGGGCGCGGTTGTTCTTCCCGCGATCCCTTCATTTTACAGCCGGCCAGCGTCCGTCGCCGACGTAGTCGATACGGTCGTTTGGCGAATCCTCGATCAAATCGGTCTGCCAAGTCCGCGCGCGTATCGTTGGGCCGATCAAACCGCGGGGCGCCGCCCACCCAAAAAATCTTGAAGATCGAAGGTTGGAAAGCGCGATGGCTGATCGCGTTTGGAGTTCGCCTGTTGAAGTTGCTTGGGCTCACTCTGCGTTTCGAGATCGACGACCGCGCCGGAATTGTCGGGCGTCCTGTCAGATCAAATTATATTGGATCGCTTTGGCATAATCGATTGCTGATCTTTCCGCTGGTTTTGCGCCGGTTTTTTCCAAATCGTCACGGCGCCGCGTTGATTAGCGCGAGTCGCGACGGCGATCTCTTGAGCGATGCGATTCATCGTTTCGATTACGATGTCATTCGAGGATCGAGCTCGAAGCTTGGTGCCAGCGCACTGCTCCAGCTCAGCGACGTTCTGGCCGGCGGCGGAGATGTCGTCGTGACTCCCGATGGGCCGCGGGGTCCGGCTTACGAGCTCGGGCCAGGCATCGTTTTTCTCGCGCAAAAGGCAGCAAAGGACATTTTGCCGATCAACCTGGAATATTCGAGCTGCTGGCGAGCAAAAAGCTGGGACCGCTTCATTATTCCGAAACCTTTCTCGAAGGTGCGCGTGATCATCGGTCAGCCGGAAACGGTAAAATCCACTGCTAATGACTCCGAATTCGAGATCGAACGCCTGCGCTTGCAAAACACGATGATGTCGTTGGTTGAACGCCGCTGACGCACAGGTCGCAGCAATTGGCGCTGGCTGACTCAAACTTTTTGGGATTCGAGACAATTCGTGCAATTCGTGTCTATGCCGAACCTCATCGACGGCCGCGCGATTGCCGAAAAAGTTTACGTTGATTTACGTACTGAGATTTCGGAGCTGAAATCAAAAGGGGTCACGCCCGGATTGGCAGTGGTCCTGATCGGCGACGATCCGGCGTCGCGAGCGTATGTTCGTTCGAAGGACAAGATGAGCCGTGTGCTCGGGCTGCACTCGGTTAAGCTTGAGCTGCCCGAATCGACCAGTCAGGCCGAACTGCTGGCGCGGGTGGAAGAATTAAATCGCGATCCGGCGATTCACGGCATCCTCGTTCAATCGCCGCCTCCAAAACATATCGACGAAGCGGCAATTGTCCGTGCGCTCGATCCCGCGAAGGACGTCGATGGTTTTCATCCAATGAACGTGGCAAAGCTCGCGATGGGCGATCCGACGGGATTCGTTCCGTGCACGCCACTCGGCGTTCAACGATTGCTCATTGAAAGCAACGTTGAGATCCCCGGCTCACATGTGGTCGTTCTTGGACGAAGCATGATTGTCGGAAAACCGGTTGCACTGTTGCTCATGCAAAAAGTGAAGGGTGGCGACGCCACAGTCACGGTCGCCCATTCACGCAGCAAAAATTTGCCGGAAATCACGCGCTCGGCTGACATTTTGATCGCAGCGATTGGCCGGGCGTATTTTGTGAAAGCGGATCACGTTCGTGAAGATGCGGTCGTGATCGACGTCGGGATCAATCGCGTGGAAGACAAGAACGACAAGCGCGGTTATCGACTCGTCGGCGACGTCGCATTCGATGAAGTCGCGCCCAAAGCAAAAGCGATCACTCCGGTCCCGGGCGGCGTCGGGCCGATGACGATTGCGATGCTAATGTCGAACACGGTCAAGGCGGCGCGCCAATCGCTCTGACAAAATCCAATCCGCGAGTGTCTCAAGGCGCTGGCCCTCAACCTGGATGTTTTAAGCATTCAAGATCTGATGGAGCCGACGATTTTTCGGGTTAACCAGCGCAAGACAGGCGCGCTTATCGGCGTGATGGCGATCAACCGTGATGCAATCCGTGACTGCAACACCGCGTGGCGGGCGAGCTGATTGATCCACAATCGTCCTCGGTACATCGCACGGTGATCTCTGACGAATTGGCGCGCTGCCGATTGCCGATCAACACCATGAAATATTCTGGCGATTGCGTTTGCGGCCAATTCGCCGGACCGGAGCGCATAATAGATTCCTTCGCCGGTGAATGGTTCGACTACGCGAGCAGCGTCGCCGATGAAGAACAAATTATCCTGGGCCGAGGGAATTGGTGCACGCGTCAATGGCGTGATGGTCCGCCATTGTTGGCCGGATGGCAGTTTGAATTCGGTTTCGGCCCAGCTTCGTAAAGATGCAATTGTTGGCGCTGTCCCGACCAGGCAGAGATCAAGTTCGGTCCCATTTA
>JAJPJU010000228.1 GCA_021324035.1 Spartobacteria bacterium
GCACTGCGGATCCCGGCGGAGCTTGAATTCTCGAAACTTCATCTTCAGCGCGTCGAAATAGAGAAGTCTGCCGATCAGCGGTTCGCCGATTCCCAAAATCAATTTGATCGCTTCGTTAGCTTGAATTGTTCCGACAATTCCAGGCAAAACGCCAAGCACGCCGGCCTGTGCGCAGTTCGGAACCGAGCCTGGCGGTGGCGGCTCAGGAAACAGACACCGATAACACGGCCCGCCGAGATGCGGAGCGAAGACAGTTGTTTGGCCATCAAAGCGAAAGACGGAGCCGTACACGTTCGGCTTCTTGGCAAACACGCAAACGTCATTGGAAAGATAACGCGTCGGAAAATTATCAGAACCGTCGACTACTACGTCGTAACCCGAAACAATTTCGAGCGCGTTCTCGCTCGTAAACCGGCATCCGTGCGTTCCGATTTCGATTTCCGGATTCACATCGCGCAACCGGTCGCGCGCTGAATCCAGCTTTTTGCGCCCGACGTCCTTGGTGCCGTGCAAGATTTGTCGTTGGAGATTGCTCAGATCGACCTCGTCAAAATCGACAAGGCCAAGTTTTCCGATGCCGGCCGCTGCGAGATACAGCGCCGCCGGCGATCCCAGGCCGCCTGCGCCAATGCATAGAACCTTTGCCGCATTCAGTCGCCGCTGACCCTCCGGCCCGACCTCCGGCATGATCATATGCCGCGAGTAACGAAGTTGTTCGTCCTTTGTCATGCCTCGCTTGAAATTAACACATCACCCGAATTGATGCCCGCGCATCACCAGTGCACGTCCGGCCCGGATTCATCGCGTCTTGACCAGATCCCAATTGATTCCAACAATCCGATTGTTCTCAAATCGCTTCAGCGATTTAGGAAAAACCAAATAACTCGCACCTTTGCTCTCCTTAAATCCAACCATGCCGAAATCGGAACCGGATTCACTTTTTTGGATCGTCATCACCCGATGATTTTTAATTTCCGATTGCAGATGGCGGTCCTGCGCCGGTTTTTGCCAAAGCGTGTAAACTTCCGGTTTGCCACCGGCATCGACGACGTCGGCGAGGCGTTTCGTTTTTGTTTTAAGTAGCTTCACGAGAGATTCGGCGGCTGAGATGTTTAGAAGTTGCGAAGAGTTGCCGCCTCCATCTCAACCACTCAACTCCTCAACATCTCAACAACAAAAGTCCGCCAGAGAACTACGGCAAGGAGGATCAAACTACCGTTGCTGCATTCCTGCCCTGGCGGGGTTCGTCAGCCCTCAATCCATAGCCCCTGACGGAAACGAAACTTAGGTGCAATACCCGAACCGAGCAATAGCCTATGGACATCGTGAAATTGCGCGTTTTATGATCGCGTCGTGAAACTGATCGCGTCGTGAAACTGATCGCGCTGTTAATGCTATTCGCGCTGCTCTGCGGGTGCGAAACGGCTCCTTACGATCGTTACAATCGGCGCGATCTGTACAACCCACCAGACGGTTGGCCTGGTGAAATACAACCATCGCAGTCTGGCCCGTCGCAAACCCCGGAAACCAAACCGCAGTTTCGCGGTTAAGCGAAGGGCAGGTTCGCTTTGACGCGGGCCTCGTCGGTTTTATCGAGAACCTGCATCTTGCCGAGCTGACGCTTGCGCTTAGCCCGCTTCAGACCAAGAAGGTGTCGGCGAGACGAACACGCGCGCAAAACCTTGCCGCGAGCGGTGATTTTGAACCGCTTGGCGACGGCTTTGCGTGTCTTGCTGCGGGAGATTGACTTGGGCATGAGGCGCGAAAGATAGATGCAATGGTCATTTTGACAACTGCTTTCGGATTCAGCATTGAGCCGGCGGGTTTTGCAAGGATTGTTAGGAATGGAGGAAGCATCGGCGAGGAAACCCCGCGTGGTGATTATCGGCGGCGGTTTCGGCGGACTTGAGGCGGCAAAGAAGCTCGCCTGCGCAGATCTCCGGCTGACGGTGATCGATCGGACCAATTATCATTTGTTCCAGCCTTTGCTCTACCAGGTCGCAACGGCCGCGCTTTCCCCGGCCGACATCGCTGCGCCGATCCGTGGCGTATTAAGCAAATGCAGGAACGTCGAGGTGATGCTCACCGAAGTGGAATCGGTCGACGTGAACGCAAAAAAAGTGAAACTCAGTGATGGGGATGTCGATTACGATTATCTCATCGTCGCGACCGGTGCCCGGCATTCGTATTTTGGCCATCCGGAGTGGGAACGATTCGCCCCCGGATTAAAGAGTCTCGAGGACGCTGTCGAAATCCGACGTCGAATTCTCATGGCCTTCGAATATGCCGAAAGAACCTCCGATGAAGCGGCGCGAAAAGCGGCAATGACATTTGTGGTGGTTGGCGGTGGACCAACCGGCGTGGAAATGGCCGGCGCAATTGCAGAGATCGCGCGCTACACGTTGTCGAAGGATTTTCGCCACATCGATCCATCGCAAGCGCGCGTCATTTTGGTGGAAAGCGAACCAAAAGTCCTCGCGTCGTATCCCGATGATTTGCGTGACAGCGCAATGAAGCAGCTCGCCGATCTGGGAGTGGAAGTCCGGACCGGCATTCATGCCACGAACCTGACCGACCAGGGATTGCAGGTCGGCGACGAATTCATCCCTTGCCGGGTGAAGATCTGGGCCGCAGGAAACAACGCTTCATTCGTCGGGAAATCATTAGGTGTTCCCATCGATCGGGTCGGGCGTGTCATGGTAAATAACGACCTCACAATTCCAGGACATCCTGAAGTGCAGGTGATTGGCGATCTCGCGAATTTTCCGTTTCAAACCGGTCAGCCGTTGCCGGGGGTTTCTCCGGTCGCGATGCAACAAGGCCGGCACGCGGCGCGCAATATTCTGATGATGATTGAGGGCGATCAGCCGCAACGGTTTTGGTACTTTGACAAGGGCAGCATGGCCACGATTGGCCGCAATAAAGCAGTCGCCGACTTGAAACTGGTGCATCTCAGTGGAATTCCAGCCTGGCTTGCCTGGCTGTTTATTCACGTTCTTTTCCTGGTTGGTTTTCGAAATCGCCTGGCCGTGTTGTTTCAGTGGGCCTGGGCCTATTTCAGTTTCAGCAAGGGCGCCCGTTTGATCACGCGAAACTTTCAGTCAGAACAACGGCCTCCAGCGTAAGAGAATTTAGCGATTTAACGATTTAGGGATTTAGCGATTTAGTCTCGCAGTTGCCAGGGATGCCGAGGAAATCTTCAAGAGCTCTTCGCATTCTAACATCAACGGTTGAAGAACGGAGGGCGCGATCAATTCCGATTCAATCAGAAGTTCACCCCAAAAAGCGTTTCATCGGCTTCTTCAGCGACGATGCTTATCTTCGAAACAAACTCAGCCGCGGATCTTGACCTGCATGCTGCTCGATAATTTGCCGCAATCGAGGTTCCTGATCGAAGAAATTGCCGGCCGACGATGCGAGCCGGTTCGTTTTTTGGCAATCGCGTAAAGGCTCTGATGATTCGAATAGCGAATTTCTTTGTTCTGTCCTGAAGGTTTTTGGCACTCTGGAGGGTATTCATGACCCATTGTTGAATCATGGAATGGGCTTCCGTTAAATCGTTAAATCCAAATCATTAAATCGCTAAATTAGGAAATGCCTCTTCGGATCGGGATACTCGGCTCCGGCGCAGTTGGAATGTACTACGGCGCGAAACTGGCCCACGCGGGAAGCGACGTGCACTTCTTAATCCGCGGTGATTTAACAGAGGTGCGGCAAAATGGCATTTTCGTTCGTGGCGAAGGCGAAAATTTTCGAGTCCCGAAAGTCAATTGTTACAATTCGAGCGAAGAAATCGGCCCGTGCGATTTGGTGATCATCGCGTTAAAAGCGACTTCAAATCCGGATCTCGTCGATCTTGTTCCGCCTCTTCTCCACGAACAAACCGTTCTACTCACGCTCCAGAACGGTTTAGGGAGCGAAGAATTCCTTGCCGAACACTTCGGCGCCGAGCGAATTGTGGGCGGTCTTTGCTTCATCGCGGTGGAACGGCACTCCAACTCAGAAGTCGAGCGTTATGATTACGGTTTGATCGTCCTCGGCGAGCCCGCCCGGCCTGCCACGGAACGCATTCGCCAAATCGCCGCCGAATTTTCCCGGGCCAAGATAAAGTGTTCGGTCACAGATAATCTTTCACTAGAGCGATGGCGGAAACTGATCTGGAACATTCCGTTCAACGGGTTGTCGATCGTCGCCGGAGGCATCGACACTGCCGCAATTGTCGGCAACCAAAACTTGCGGCAGCTCACCCTCGACTTGATGAATGAAGTGATCGCTGCTGCGAACAAATGCGGTTATGCGCTTCCGGCCGATGCCTGGCGCGAACACATGAAACGGACAGATTCGATGATCGGATTCAAGCCGTCGACATTAACCGACTGGGAGAGGGGCAAGCCGCTCGAGATCGAAGCAATTTGGGGCGAGCCGTTGCGGCGCGCCGTCGCTGCCGGAGCCCGAATGCCCCGCACCGAAATGCTCTACGAACTGTTGAACAAGCTCGATCGCGATCGCCATAACAGCCCAACATGAAGCGACAAATTTCCGATCGTCCGCGAATCAGCGTGCGCAATTTGCAACGAAAGATTGCAGTCAACGTCGACGAACTGCAGAAATTTTCACAATCCGCTGCCGAGGCTTGTCTCCGTTTGCGACAAAAGGTCGCCAACGGTCTTGGGGCCCTGAATGAGATTTCGATTTTGATTATCTCAGACCGCCGAATGGCCGAGCTGCACCTGCGCTTTATGAACGAGTCCGGCCCAACCGACGTGATAACTTTTCAACATGGCGAGATTTTCATCAGCGCCGACACCGCCCAGGCCAATGCGAAACGCTTCGAAACTTCGGTCCGCCATGAACTACGTCTCTACATTGTTCACGGGCTCCTCCATCTCCACGGGTTTGACGATCGA
>JAJPJU010000316.1 GCA_021324035.1 Spartobacteria bacterium
CCCGCCCGCGCAGTCGGGTGCCGAAATACAGGACCGCGCCGGCGAGTAATCCGCCGATCGCTGGAACGGCGATTCGCCGCCACGGAGGAAGTGCTTCAAATGTTTCCACCAGTCCGGGCGCCGAACTGCCGGTCAGAAGTTTGTGCAGCCCGCTCGTCGCCGCGCGGAATGCAATTGAGGAAAGGCCACCGCAGAATCCGATCACGCCGGCCCAAAACAAAGTAATCTGCAAATCTGTTGGCCGGGTGTGTTCCTGAAACCAGACCCAGAGCTTCAGTTTTCGTAGCGCTCGTGAGTCGGATCGTGTTCCCTGAGTAGCTGCGCCCACATCAACTCCTCCGCGCCCTGAAGGTTAGGTCAAGTCGGAACCGCGAGATTTCAGCGCGCGATTGGAAATTTCTTAGCGCGCGCTACCTTGGCGGCAGCATGCCGAAGTACCTTGTCGTTAGCACCAGCGGAAATCCCGACAGTAACAGCCGGCGGATGGGACAGGTGGCGTTCGCCCATCTCCAGAAGCGCAACCTTGATTGCGCGTGGCTCGACATTAAGGACCTTGGCCTTCCGTTGTGTGATGCTGACAAATGTTACGGCATTGACGGTTCAAAGCAGTTGAACAAAGCGATCGAATCGGCCGACGGCATCCTGATTGCCGCCCCGGTATATAATTATGATGTCGCTGCCGCGGCCAAGAACATGATCGAGTTAACCGGCAAGTCCTGGACGGAGAAGATCGTCGGATTTCTTTGTGCAGCAGGGGGAACCAGCAGTTACATGGCGGTCATGGCTTACGCGAACAGTCTGATGCTCGATTTTCGAACCGTGATCATTCCACGATTTGTTTATGCAACAAGCGACGCGTTCGACGACAATGAAATCGCCGACAAAAAAGTTGTCGCACGGATCGAACAAGTCGCGGACGACCTGGTTCGATTCACTGAAGCGTTGCGCGGCTAGATAAACGCCAATCTTGCAGAATTCGCCAAGCGTGTGTTAAGACGGACGATATGCGATTCGTTCCCCTGATCGTTGCGCTTCTTGTCCGGTTCGCTGCTTGTGCTGCCTTCGCGAGCGAGCCGATAACAGTCGTATCCGGCCGTTGGGATTGGGGGGCGGTGAAGTTCGACGAAGAAGCGCAGAAGGATCTTCAAAAAGGAGATTTGGCAAGCGCGCGTCGGAACATCGACGAAGCGATAAGGCATGGCCCGAACTATTGGCCGGCTCATTACGACCGCGCCAGGCTATTCGCGGCGGAAACAAAATGGGACCTTGCCCTTCGCGATTGCAACGAAGTTCTGCGCAGGGAATCAGGGTTTGTTCCAGCGGCTTTGCTGCGGGCCCGGATCAATGCGCACACAGGCAATTACGATGCGGCGCGCAAAGAGTTTGATCATCTGATTGCGATTGAGCCTCGCCCTCAGTTCTATGCAATGGCGTTCAGTGATCGCGCCTGGTTTCGCGCGACTTGTCGAAATGGGTCATTTCGAAATCCGCACGGAGCGATCGACGATGCAAAAAAAGCATGCACCATCACGCAGTGGAAGGAGGCCGATCCGATCGACACGCTGGCTACCGCCTATGCTGCATCCGGAGATTTCGAATCCGCCGTGCGCTACGAGCAACAAGCAATGCAGGCATATGACGCTGGTGAGATGCAAAAGACTCTGCAAGCCCATCTGGGCATGTTTCAACAACACCGGCCGATAACGGTGCGCTAATAATTTTCTTCCGAAGCGAACCTACTGGGTCGTTCCTGAAAGACCGAGGCGATGGGCGTCGGCTTTCAGCGCGGAGATGACGTTGGTGACTACTTCGTCCAACGGCATTCCGAGTTGTTCGGCGCCGTGGACGATTTCCTCTCGATTCACCGCGCGAGCGAACGCCTTGTCTTTCATTTTCTTTTTGACCGAACTTAGCTCGACGTCGCCGATGCTTTTGCTCGGCCTAACCAGCGTGACCGCAACGACGAACCCGCTAAGTTCGTCGACGGCGCGCAGTGTTTTCTCCAGATTCGATTCCGGAACAACGCCCGAATAATCCGCGTGGGACAAAATCGCGCGGCAGACCTGCTCGCTCCATCCGTTTTCGCGCAGCCATTGCACGCCCACAAAGGGATGACCTTCGGTTGCGCTGCGCTCAAGGTTCGGATGTTTCTCGTAATCCATGTCGTGGATCAACCCAACGGCTTCCCAAAGGTCCACGTCTTCGCCGCGTTGCTGGGCGAAATACTTCATCGAATCCGAGACGGCGTAGCAATGCTTGCGCAAACTCTCCGATTTGACCCAATCGTGGAGAATTGCCAGAGCGCGGTTGGCCAGATCACCCATAAGAATCGGCTAACTTAGGAGATTTCCAGTGAAAGAGAAAGATCGACAAACCGAATAGTTTATTGAACCTACACCGCAATGAAACTCAAGATCCTGCTGGCGATTACCTTATCGATCGTCTGGGCTCCCTTCGCCCAACCGGAAGACAACGAGACGAAGCCGGCCTCATTGGAAGATCTCAAGAAACTCGACATCATCTGCTTCGTCCCGTCGTATTTGCCGAAAGATTTCAAATTCAAAAGCGCGCAAATTACTTATGAAGTGAATTCGAACGAAGGAGGCGAGGGCGAAAAGGTCGCGACCTATGGTGCCGAGTGGACAGGCCCCAAGGGTGCGAGCTTTTCGATCGAATCTGCCTGGGAGGGAATCGGCGATCGTAACATTATGGAAACGGAGGATTCCGAGGAGGCCGAGATTCAATCGCCGCTGTTTGGTCGGGTTTACCTGATTTACACGCCGAAAGGGAAGGGCGACGGCGGCGTAAAGAAGGAGATTCTGACAAATTGGGTCGAAGACGCCAACATGCAGGCGCAACCACACGACGGTGGGCCTATTACTCGGGCAGGCCTCGGTCGATTTCACGGCTTCACCGGAACGAAGATGACGGTCGCGGACTTCACGAAAATTGTGAACTCGCTTCATCCTGTGAAAGGCGATTCCAAAACTGCTTCGGCGCCGCCGCCATTAAAGCTTCATCCAAAAATCTTCAACATGATTGATTGCTGGTTATCTGACTCCGAGAGCCCGGTAGTCACCGAGTTCAATCTGGATGCGGTCGAGAGTAACAAGAACGAGTTCGACATGGA
>JAJPJU010000065.1 GCA_021324035.1 Spartobacteria bacterium
ATTTCGGCGATCTCAAACGCGAGTGCCGCTGCAGTCCGGTGCAGGTTCAGCGTTATCGTCAACGAATTTCCGGCCCACTGCTCGATCGGATCGATCTCCATGTCGAAGTGCCGGCGGTTGAATATCGCGATGTTTCAAGCGACCGCGTCGAAGAATGTTCGGAAGCGATTCGCGAACGAGTGGCCCAGGCGCGACAGAAACAACACCATCGGTTCGCGCGCGACGCCAAAACGAATTGCAACGCGCGGATGACAACGCGCCACTTGAAAGCACACTGCAAGCTAAGCGCGGACTCGAAGGAACTCATTCGCATCGCGATGACGGAACTGAATCTCAGCGCGCGCGCCTACGATCGAATCCTCAAAGTTTCACGAACCATTGCCGACCTTGACGACAAAATCGCCATCGGACCGGAACACGTCAGCGAAGCAATCCAGTACCGCACGTTCGACCGCACCTTATGGATTTGAGCGGATTAGAAACGTAGGCTCCCGGGTGATCTCCTGCGCAACTCAACTTCTCAACCACTCAACTTTCTCCCAAATGTTGAATCATGCCGTTCCGCGGCAATCTACATCGAGGGAACATTCTGGATGAACTAGCGGGAGCGTAATGTTTAGGTACGACCCCGTTTTCTTTTTGGAATTCTGTGAGAAATTGAATCTGAGATCGAGGTTGGTGGCGTCTAATAAGAAAAAGGCAATATGAAACCGACCGCTCAGAGAACCGAGCGCCGAATTGCGGACGGCCGTTTAACGGGACGCAAATTCCCGCTCATTGAATTCAACTACCAGGTTTTCTCGCTCGACCGTTTCAGCGGAGGATCCGGTGATAAACCGTCGAGATCATTTTTCGATATCAGCCGCGATTACTTTCAGCGCGAAGCAGGGCGCAATTTTCGAGCGGAGGTCGTTTTCTTTCTGATCCTGGCCGCGATCCTGGCCGGTGCCTTCATCCAAGGCGCCCGTGTGATCATTCACTTCCTGCATCTTCCGCCTGCTTGAGCTAGGCTCGGGCGGAAACATGCGGATTGTCACGACCTGTTCCTTTCTTGCTGCCTTGGCGACCGTCCTCCTAATGGAAGGCTGCGAACCGGCGGACGATTCCATCCTAGAGGAAGTCTCGGACCGGCATTATCCCGTTGACTCAGTTTCACCGACAATCAGCGTGAGCAATCGCGACGGATCGGTTTCCATTTATGGTGCCGGCGGCGACCTTCGCGAGATTCGTGTCGAAGTCCTGAAAAAGGCGTTCACGCCGGAGCGGTTGAAGGCAATTTCGGTGACAGTAAATGCGCAGCCGAATTCGATTTCAATCGAGACGGATATTCCGGAGAACCGAAAACTGTTTTCCGATCGCTCCGGCACGGTCGATTTGGTTATCGTTGTTCCGCAGGCTGCGACAATCTCGAAACTCGAGTTGCACAACGGTGAAGTGTTGCTCGAAGAAGTGCGCAGTCCGGAAGGGCATGCCCGGCTCGGAACCGGCCGCCTGTTCGTTCACAATTGTTTTGGCAGTTTCGATATCCAAGTCCAGACCGGCAATGTCGGATTGATCTACGACTGGTGGGAACAACGCGATTTTTCGATTCGGTCCAGAATAGAGGATGGTAATGCGTTCGCCTTCCTGCCGGACGAGGCAGCCTTCCACCTCATTGCCAATTCTGTAAGCGGCAAAGTTGCCAACGACTTCGAGGAAAAGGAACAACGTCAGCCCGAGGGGACCAATCATGCCGATGTTCTGGTTGGCGGCCTGGAAAAGCCGAAGATTGAGATCGAAACCAACGACGGCAACATTAGAATTGCGGAACACAATCCGTAAGATAGCTATGAAACGTTCAGCACTAATAAGCGAGGTAATTGGGCCGAGCGTGGGTGAACAGTTTGCTGGGAGCAAACTTTCCGGCGGGAGGTCGCGAAGCCGACCTAGGGAAGCCGATGGCTCGCGTCGGGAACGCGAGTGTGGCGCAGAGCTGTAATTCACATGCCTTCATTCGATATCGTCTCAGAAGTGGACAAACAGGAGCTGGATAACGCGCTCAATCAGGCGCGCAAAGAACTGGCTACGCGATTCGATCTCAAAGACGCCAAGACCGAGATCGTTGTGGAAAAGGACAAAATCGTCCTCATCGCGGACGATGCCAACCATCTCCGAGGTCTGCGCGAAATTGTGATCGGCAAACTTTCAAAGCGCGGAGTCGACCTTCGAAACGTGAAACAGGAAGAGGCCGCGCTTTCTTCAGTTGGGCATGCCCGCCAGGAACTAAAAATCCAACAAGGCCTTGAAGGCGATAAGGCGAAGGAAATCATTCTGGCGATCAAGGGCGCCGGCTACAAAGTGCAGTGCCAGCTTCAAGACCAGCAAATTCGCGTTACCGGAAAAAAGAGGGACGAACTTCAAACCGTCATCCAGTTCGTGCGCGGCCGAGATTTCGGCGTGGCGACGAATTTCAAGAATTTCAGGGACTAATTTTCTAGACAGGATTAACAGGATTTTTCCCTGGATCAGAAAAGACATAAAGAGACTATCCAGAAAGCTTTTGTTAATCCTGTAAATCCTGTCTTTCTTTAATCAGCCGCCTTGAACAGGCGGCATGATGGCAATCTCGTTCCCCGGTTTCAGTTTGTAATCGCGGTCGACGAATTCGACACCGCAGCCGACAAGGATCGTCTTATCGTGCGCGCGCAAGGCAGGAATTTCTTTATAGATTTGGTTCAACAAATCGGAAACCGTGGCGCCCTCGGCCAGCCCGACTTCGCGATTTTGCGTGCCGGCAAGGTCACGCAGTTGCGCGTAGAACTGCACCGCAATTTTCATGGCTCTACTCTTCGCCGTTCCCTCTTCGCTCTTCGTTCTTCTCTCGTCACCCGTCACCCGTCACTTTTTATCAACTCCCGGCGCAAAACCCCGATGTAAGGGAGATTGCGATAACGTTCATAGTAATCGAGTCCGTACCCGACGACGAATTCATCCTCGATCTCAAAACCGAGATAATCGGCGTCGACCGCGCGATCGCGTTTTTTCTTTTTACTCAGGAGTACACAAA
>JAJPJU010000114.1 GCA_021324035.1 Spartobacteria bacterium
AAGCTGGCCAAAGAGCAAGGCTATCTCACGTTCGATGATCTAAACGAGGCGCTCCCGGAAGGCATTACCGACGCGAACGAGCTGGATGCGATTCTGACGAGACTGCGCCGGATGGAAATTGACGTCATCGAAGCGTCTGATGTCGATCGGCACAAAGAGGTCAAGAAGGATCTCGACGAAGAGGAAGAAGAAAAGCCGGAGACGAAGCTCGATATCCTTGACGATCCAGTCCGGATGTATCTCAAGCAGATGGGGCAGGTCCCGCTCCTGACCCGCGAACAGGAAGTCGAAATTTCCAAGCGAATCGAAGAAGCCGAAAACATGGTGCAAAAGCACATCAACCGTTTTGGTTTCACCGCCCGTGCTCATCTCGATCTTGCCCAAAAGTTAACCGAGGGCCGGGAACGTTTCGACCGCGTGATTCTCGACAAGAAAATCGAGAGCCGTGAGCGCTACATGAAAATTCTGCCGCGCTTGTGCAAGCAGGTGGAAAAACTCGCGAACGAGATCACTGAGCAATACGCCAAAGTATCAGCCGGACCGAAACGCGATTCCAAACGATTGAAAGGATTTCAACGGTCTCTGGGTTCGCTGCAGCGGCTTTATCCAAAGTTCTATTTTAAGCAAAAAGTCACCGAGGAATTTGTTCACTTGGCCGACGAGCATTACGGGACATTGCTCACAATTCAGAATGAGTCGTCCAAGAAAGGCGCCGGCAAAATTGCTCGCTCTCCGGCCAGTCAAAAATCGCGGGACCTCGAAAAGTCGCTTTGGCTGTCCCTGGACGAATACACCGAGCAATATCAATCCCTCAAGACCTGGCTTCGCAAAGCGCTCCGCGCGAAAACGGAAATGGTCGAAGCCAATCTTCGCCTCGTCATTTCTATTGCGAAAAAATACACCAATCGCGGACTGTCGTTCCTTGACCTGATTCAAGAAGGCAACATGGGCTTGATGAAAGCGGTCGAGAAATTCGAGTATCGCCGCGGTTACAAGTTTTCGACCTACGCCACCTGGTGGATTCGGCAGGCAATTACTCGTTCGATTGCCGATCAGGCCCGAACGATCCGAATTCCGGTCCACATGATCGAGACGATCAACAAGTTGATGCGCGTCCAAAAACAGTTGGTCCAGGAGTACGGACGCGAACCCACCCCGGAAGAAGTGGCCGAGGAGATCTTGCTGCCGGTGGATCGTGTTCGCGCCGTTCTCAAAATGGCGCAACAGCCGATCTCCTTGCAATCGCCAGTCGGTGAAAGCGAAGAAACCAACTTCGGCGATTTCATCGAGGATAAGGGCGCGGAAAATCCGTGCGACATGACGGCAATTGTCCTGCTCAAGGAAAAGATCAAAGACGTGCTCGAAACCCTCACCGAACGTGAGCGACAGGTTCTCGAACAACGTTTTGGGCTGGTTGATGGATACAGCCGCACGTTGGAAGAAGTCGGGCGGCAATTTCGCGTTACTCGGGAAAGAATTCGACAGATCGAAGCCAAGGCGCTGCGAAAAATGCGTCATCCTACGCGTATTCGCCAATTGGAAGGGTTTCTGGAAGCTCCCGAAGTGTAAGGCCTTACCGCACTTTCGGCGTGTCGCCTCGCGCGCAACTTTCAAAGATCAGGTTTGTTCAATTCGCGAGGAAATGAAACGCGAAGACGATCAGCAATTGTGGGATCTGTTGGGCCAGGCTTCGGAGCCGAAACTCTCGCCTTTTTTTGGCCGCAATGTAGTTCGCGCGGTTCGACAACGTTCGCGCCCGTTTGAATGGCTGCGCAGTTGGTGCACTCCGGGCAAACTCGTGCCAGTAACAGGTCTGGCCGTCGCAATCATCGCGGCCATCCTGGCATTTCATCATCCGGTAATTCGCAAATCCGACGAAATTACGCCGGATGTGATTGCCCAAATCGACCCGCAGGATTATGACGTTGTCGCTGACTTGGACGAACTGCTGGTCACCGACGAGACCAACCTGTGGGACGACGACGCTCAAACTTTATAAGCACCGCGGCAAGCGCGGCCTTCCTTCTCGCCGGGCCAGTGGCCGCAATGGCCCAGCCGCATGGCCAGCAAGGTGCGCCGGCCAGGGCAATGCCGGCGCCGCATCGGGGTCCGGCTTTCAAAGATCCTCGTCAGCGCTTTATGGCGATGCCACCGCAAGATCGCCAAATCTTTCAAAGAAACGCGGAGCGTTGGATACAAATGGGACCGGAAGAGCGAATGATAATGCGCGAACGCGAGAAAATTTATCGCGCGCAGGTCAACAGGGATATTGATGCCGCCTTGCGCGCTTCGGGCTTACATCTCGAAGGTGAAAGACGCGCTCAGTTCGAGCAGCGTTATCTGCAGGAGCGGCGTCGAATCGAACACTCGCTGCGGCAAGAAGTCGAAACCCGGCGTCAACAACAATTGCCAGCCCTGCAAGACCGTTTGAAAAAAGAATTCCAGGAGACGTCGCCGTCGACCGCGGCATCAAGTTCGGCTCCAGCAAACTCAGCCGCGCCGAAAAAATAAACGGCGGACGTTTCCGTCCGCCGCTCTTCAAAGCCGCGCTAATGCCGGCTTAACGCCAGTGCCGGTAATAGCGGTGATGCCGATAATAAACCCGGTGCCCGTTTGACCAGTAAAAGGTCGGGCCGGCGTAACCGTAATACGGGTACGGCCGGTAGTATCCATAAGGATATGGGTAACCATAATATGGATAAGCGTAACCGACCGGGAATCCGACTCCGATGCCAACCGCAACGCCCGCGTTGGAGCTAGGAGCAGATGCCATCGCAATGCCGGCCGCGGCTAAAGCGATTAATATTAACTTCTTCATTATTCGTTTACCTCCACAGTTAATAATTGAACTGTTAATAAGACGAAAAGTTGCTCCCGATTATTCGCCGGCGGCTATTGGCGGATATTTCGGATATCCGGTCACACAAAAATCCGGACCAACTTTTTTGAATCCAATTCGATCCAAACGTGCGCTGCTCGAAGTGGATCGCGCGCCTTCTGCGCCAAACGCCGGAACCCCGCCGCCCGTGAAAATGGGCGCAACGTAAATTTGCACTTTATCAATCAACCGTTGATCGAGCGCGTGTCCAAGTACGTCGCCGCCTCCCTCAATCGTTAAACTCACCACATCTTTTTTGCCAAGCTCGGCCAGCACGGCAGCTAACGGCACATCGCGATAAACCAGACTTTGTTTTGCGTGAAGATCGGTGAAGATGCGGGCGTTACGTGGAAGTTTCCCGGACCGAGTGATTACAACCCGGATCGGTTGGCGCGAATTCCCAGGGCCGCGGATTGTTAAATGAGGATTATCGTTCCTAAGCGTTTCCGCGCCGACCAGGATCGCGTCACTTTCCGCGCGCAGCCTTTGAGCATGCCGGCGGGACGCGGCGCTGGTGATCCATCGTCCTTCTTTCTTCGGTCGAGTCAGACGCCCATCCAGGCTCATGCCGCATTTGGCAATCACGAAAGGAATGCCGGTAGCGATCCATTTGTTGAATGCCTCGTTGAGCCCCGCGCATTCCTCGGCCAATACGCCGGAGCGAACTTCAATCCCGGCGTTCTGGAGGATTTCCAGTCCACGGCCGCGATGCCGCGGGTTGGGATCGGTCGCGCCGATCACGACCGACTTCACGCCGGAGCGAACAATTTCATCCGTGCACGCGCCGGTGCGACCGACCGACGAACATGGCTCAAGCGTGATGTACAACGTCGCATCTTTTGGAAGGTCGCGTTTGAACCGTTGCAAACACTCGATCTCCGCGTGTGGCAAACCGGCCCGCCGGTGGTGCCCGCGCGCTACAACGCGGTTTCGCGAAACCAGAACGGCGCCCACAGCGGGGTTGGGGCTGGTTTGGCCGATCGATTTTCGCGCCTCGCCCAGTGCTTCACCCATGAATCGTTCGTCATCGTTCATTTGGAAGAACCAATATTGAGGCGTGCTCGGTTCGCGCAAATATGCTGTGCGATTCTGTCTCTGAGGATGTTCAAGCGCGGCACATCGCGATGCGACAAGGTGTCCCAAATGTAACCTGATTCATGGCAACTTCGATCAACATAATTCGCAATCTACCAACGACTTACAACCCGCAACTGGCTTTCGCCGTTTGCCGGTACAACGGCAGCTAAACGGCAATCGTCATTTTGAATTCAACAGAAAGGATCATTTAAATTATGGAACTGACTCGTTATCAATCACCCAACCTCTCGCAGTGGCCGACGCTCGACCGCTGGAGCAACTTGCGCGAAGAGCTCGATTCGCTTCTCGACCTGCCGTTTCTGGCCAATTCACATCGCCAGGATCTTTTCAGCGGCTGGTCGCCGGCGCTCGATCTTTATCAAAACAACGACAATGTCGTTGCCGTACTCGAGCTCGCCGGAATGCGGAAGGAAGACATCGAGATTTCGCTGCATGACGGCATGTTGACGATCAGCGGTGAACGAAAGCGTTCTTCGGCCAACGGCGAAAAGGCGGAACGAACAGAACGATACGTCGGAAGTTTCCGGCGAACTGTCAGCCTGCCGGTGCAGGTCGATGCCAGCAAGGTCAGTGCGACCTACCGCGATGGCATTTTGACGGTGACGTTGCCGAAAGCGGAGGAAGCCAAACCGAAGCGCATCGAAGTCGCCTGACCGCTACGGGACACCAAACTTTACCGAAAGGAAACTGACTATGAACACAGCTGTTCGTGAGACAAATCAGACCGAACAATTTGTCGCGCCCGCGGCCAGCGTCATCGAAGATGGCGAAGGTTACCTGTTGCAGGTTGAAATGCCCGGCGTGAACAAAGAGGGACTCGAAATTTCGACTGAAGGCAACGAGTTGACCATTACGGGAAGACGTTCGCTGCCAATGATTGAGGGCACTCGTGTGCATCACGAATCTCGCCGCGAAAATTTCCGGCGCAGCTTCGAAATCGATCCATCGATTGATGTGAACAAGATCAACGCCCGGATCGAGCAAGGTCTGCTCACACTGACATTGCCGAAAGCCGAGCACGTCAAACCACGCCGGATCACAGTCTCTTAACGGCTGAATTCTTCGAGAGGCCGCGGGGTTCCGAGCTCCGCGGCCTTTTTTTTAGTTTCTGCTTGGCGAACCTGTCGTGACCGACTTACTTAGAGCCAACCCCCCAATATCATGGCCACAAAAACAGAAGAAAAAACAGGCGCCGACAAAGTAACCGCAGCCAGGAACAAAAACCTCGATCTGGCGATCCAGCAGATTGCCAAAGATTATGGCGAAGGCGCCATCATGCGTCTCGGCAGCGAAAAGATCGTCGACATCGACGTTATTCCCACCGGAAACATTCTAATCGATCGGGCGCTCGGCGTTGGTGGATTTCCCCGGGGCCGGGTTGTTGAAGTCTACGGCCCCGAATCCTCGGGCAAAACCACGCTCACTCTGACCGTGATCGCGCAGGCGCAAAAACGCGGAGGTCTGGCCGCGTTCATCGATGTTGAGCACGCTCTTGATCCGCAATACGCCAAAAAGCTGGGCGTGAATCTGGACGATCTGCTCGTATCCCAGCCGAGCTCGGGTGAAGAAGCGCTGCGAATCTGCGAAACCCTCGTTCGTTCCAACTCGCTCGACGTCATTGTCCTGGATTCCGTCGCGGCCTTGGTGACCCGCGCAGAACTGGAGGGCGAGATCGGCGATACGACCGTCGGCGCCCAAGCGCGTTTGATGAGCGCCGCTCTGCGGAAGCTGACCGCGTTGATTTCGAAGGCGCGGACCTGTTGCATTTTTACCAACCAGATCCGTGAGAAAATCGGCGTGATGTTCGGCAACCCGGAGACCACGCCGGGCGGCAAAGCATTAAAATTCTACGCCAGTGTTCGGATCGACATTCGCCGGATCGGCGCGATCAAGCAAACCGACGGCAGCGTTACCGGCAATCGGACGCGGATAAAAGTGGTGAAAAACAAAGTCGCTCCGCCGTTTACGGAGGCTGAGTTCGACATCATGTACAACGAAGGAATTTCGACAACGGGGTCGCTACTCGATCTTGCCCTGGAAAAGCAGGTCGTCGAGAAACGCGGTTCCTGGCTCAACTACAAAGGTTCACAGCTCGCTCAGGGGCGCGATGCCGCCAAGGAAGTCTTGAGAGACGATCCGAAACTGTACGCGGAAATCGAAGCGGCCGTGCAAGCGAAGCTCGCTGAGGACAAGGAATGAAACATGACTGCTGGATTGATCTAAGAATTCTCGGTTTCGTTTTTTTTGCGGCGTTTAGTTCACTCGTCGTCGCTGCCAACCCCAATCCGGAAGCTCCGGTCCGAATAATTCCCGGATTAGGCGAAGTTCATCACCCCGTTTCGACCAAGAACAAGCAGGCCCAGCAGTTTTTCGATCAGGGAATGAAATTCGTTTACGGGTTCAATCACGACGAAGCGCGCAGGTCTTTCATGCGCGCGGCGGAGCTGGATCCAAAACTGGCGATGGCGCATTGGGGCGTTGCCCTAACTCTCGGCCCAAATTACAATTTACCGGTCGATCCCGAGCGGGAGCGAGCCGGTTACGACGCGGTCCAACGCGCGGTTGCCCTCAAGCAAAACGCTTCTGAGCCGGAGCAAGCCTACATTGATGCCCTCACGGTTCGCTATTCGAATGATCCGAATGCGGATCTCCACGCCCTGGATCGCGCTTATGCTGACGCGATGGGCAAACTTGCGGCGCGTTATCCCGATGATCTCGATGCCGCCACGCTTTTTGCCGAAAGCATGATGAATTTGAATCCATGGAAGCTTTGGACGGCGGACGGCAAACCGGCCGAAGGTACCGACGAAATCGTATCCACCCTCGAATCCGTGTTGAAGCGCGATCCGAATCATCTCGGCGCAAATCATTATTATATTCATGCCGTTGAAGCTTCGACCCATCCGGAGCGCGCATTACCGAGTGCAGCTCGTTTGGAAAAATTGGCGCCGGCCGAAGGTCATCTCGCTCACATGCCGTCGCATATTTATGCGCGGGTGGGGGATCATGCTGCATCCGCCCGTTGCAACGCCGCTGCAATGGTCGCGGATAAAAAATTCCTCGAGCAGACCCACGAGCAAGGCTTTTACCGGCTCATGTATTACAGCCACAACATGCATTTTCTTGCCTTCGCCGATTGCATGCGCGGAGATTTCGCCGGAGCCAGGACCGCAGCCGATCAGTTGGTCAACAACGTAAAACTCGGGGTGAAGGCGATTCCGATGCTCGAAGGTTTCATGCCGACGCCGATTCTGGTCCTGATCGCGTTCGAGCGTTGGCAGGATATTTTGAAATTTCCCCAACCGGAGAGCTCACTCGGGTTGACCAACGCGGTGTGGCATTCAGCGCGCGGAATCGCTTTCGCCAATCTTGGCAAGACGGAGGAAGCTGAGAAAGAGCAGAAAGCTTTTCGTGATTTGGTTGCGAAGCTCCCGGCCGACGACATGTACGACATGCTGAATACGCGAGGTGCCGTGTTCAAGATTCACGACGACGTTTTGGCGGCCGCCATAGCTCACAGCCGGCACGACGACAATGCTGCGGTCGATCTGCTAAAACAGGCCGTTGCCGGTGAGGACGCGCTCAGTTACAGCGAACCGCCTGCCTGGTATCCACCCGTTCGACCAACCCTTGGGCGTCTGCTCTTGACAATGAATCGCGCGGACGATGCAGAGAAAGTTTTTCGCGAAGACTTGGAGCGGACTTCGCGCGACGCGCGGTCGCTCTCTGGTTTGCGTGACGCCCTTAAGGCCCAGAAGCGAGATTACGAGGCCGAGCAAATTGATCAGCAGTTTCGCGCCGCCTGGAAGTCGGCCGAGGTTGGAAACGCCTCCTCTCGCTAAGCTCTGAATTTGGCACCCTTCGCCTGAAATTTTCAGGTTTCTCGAATCCGTGCTAATTCGTGTCTGACAGCTCATGACCTCGGCCCAAATCCGCCAATCGTTCCTCGATTTCTTCCGCGAGAAGAAACACACCGTCGTGCCGTCGTCGCCCCTGATGCCGGACGCGCCGAACCTGCTTTTTACGAATGCCGGCATGAATCAGTTCGTACCCATTTTTCTGGGGCAACAGAAACCGCGGTGGAATCCGCCGCGGGTTGTCGATACCCAGAAATGCATTCGGGCCGGCGGCAAACATAACGACCTCGAAGACGTCGGGCTCGATACCTATCACCACACCTTTTTCGAAATGCTCGGCAACTGGAGCTTCGGCGATTACTTCAAGAAAGAGGTGATCGAATGGGCTTGGGAGTTGGTGGTCAAGCGTTGGAAATTTCCTCCGCAACGGCTTTACGCGACTGTTTATCAACCCGGGCCGGGCGATCCGAGCGAGTTCGATCAGGAAGCGTACGATCATTGGGCGCGATTGTTTCGCGACGCGGATCTCGATCCCAAGATTCACGTGGCTGGTTTCGGGAAGGCCGACAATTTCTGGATGATGGGCGATACCGGCCCGTGTGGTCCGTGCTCGGAGCTGCATGTCGATCTTACGCCCGACGGCGACACCCGGGGCACGCTCGTGAACAAGAACGATCCGCGTTGCATCGAAATCTGGAACCTGGTGTTCATTCAGTTCAATGCGCAGCCTGTAGCCGGGGGCGATGGCCCCGGCCGGATGGAGTTTGTTCCGCTGCCGCAGCGCCACGTCGACACCGGAATGGGTTTCGAGCGCGTGGCTTCAATCATTCAAGGAACAAAGAACCTGACTGATTTCTCCGGCACGGTTTCTAATTACGAGACCGATGTTTTCCGGCCAATCTTCGACGAGATCGAAAAACTGAGCGGCAAAAAATACGCGAGCACGCTGCCGATTGTAGGGCGTCTCGGTGAGACGCCGGCGGCTGACACAGCCGCCCTACAACAAATTCAGATCGACATCGCTTTCCGGGTCATTGCCGATCACATTCGCGCGCTGAGTTTCGCGAT
>JAJPJU010000238.1 GCA_021324035.1 Spartobacteria bacterium
GATCCCGTTTTCAATCAGCGGCACGAATTCGCCAATCACGACGGGATTTATTGATGCCCTGGCCGAACAAATCACCAGAAAAGACCCGCGCTTGCTGTCCGATTATGAATCTACCGGGTCGTGCGACTGCAGTTATGTGTCCGAAGGCGTCGCCCGGTTCCGAGTAAATATCTACCGGGAGAACAACCGCCGCGCCATCGTCATGCGCAAACTCCAGGTACAGATACCGTCACTGGCCACGCTGGCTTTGCCACCGATTTTTCCCGAAATCGTGAAGGAGAGAAACGGGATCGTTCTCGTCACGGGCGGAACCGGCAGCGGCAAATCAACAACGCTTGCCGCCCTCATTAACGAACTGAATCAGACTCAGCCCGTTCACATCGTCACCCTGGAAGATCCGATCGAATTCGTGCATACACCCATTGAGGCAGCGATCAGTCACCGCGAGCTCGGGCGAGACTTTTTCAGCTTTGCTCAAGGTTTGCGGGCGGCGTTGCGACAAGCACCGAAGGCAATTCTTCTTGGTGAAATTCGCGATCGCGAAACGATGGAGATCGCGTTAACCGCGGCGGAAACGGGACACCTTGTTTTCAGTACGCTGCATACAATCAATGCCGGCCAAACGATCAACCGCATTCTGGGCTTCTTCGGCAAAGATGAAGAAGAGCAGCTGCGTTACCGGTTGTCGGACATGATTCGTTACATCGTCAGCCAGCGATTGGTTCCGCGATCCAGCGGCACCGGCCGAATGCTGATCACGGAAGTGTTGGGGAGCAGCTTGCGAACGCGAGAAACAATTCGCTACGGCGAAAGTGATGGAAAAACTTTTAACGATATTATCGACGCGGCGACGGCCTTCGGCTGGCACACGTTCGACCATTGTCTGCTGAGCGCGCTCGAGACGGGCGCGATCACTCAAGAGACGGCCCTGCTTTATTGCACCGATAAAGGCAAAATGCGTCGCGCGCTTGATTTGCTTAATAAACGCATCGGACGGACCCATGATGATTCACAATCCGCGCTTAAGCTTCAAGTGACGCCAACGATACGCGAGCGGCTGGCCCGTCAAGCCGAGACCGCTGCAGAAACCGTTGCTGCAACTACCGCAACTGCCGCTGCCGCGCCGCCTAGTCGTCGAGTGATTCAACCGCGCCCGCAACCCAAACAAGATTCCTAGGGTCCAATCTGGATTGGACAAATCGTTCGACCTTCTTTGATTGTTCGAATGAATCGCGCCGTTCCGCTGGTGGTGGTCGCGGTTTCGTTTTCCTGGCTTGGAATTACGGCTTGCAACAGCGCAACCCTTGCGGGTCAAACCGTACGCCCGGGTGGAACGCTCGATATTCGCTATCCACTAGACAAGTATTTTCAGGATTACGCCGCGAGCGGCAACAATACCCGGCCCACCACCGGCCACGCCCTGATTAGCTTTCCAAAAAATTTCGATCCCGCGCGAACCTGGCCAATTCTGATTATTGTTTCGACGGCGGACTATCACTGGACCAATGCGATGTCCGCGCCGCCTTACCAACAGGCCGGAATCAGCGAAGGATGGATCGTCCTCGCGGCGGACGCGACGATCGTTCCGCACGATGATTCAGAAGCGTGGAGAGTGGCCCTGATCGGCGCCGCACTGCAACTGCTCTACAAAAACTGGCCACAGTCGACTCACTGGCCAGTCGCGTTCGGCGGACTTTCCGGCGGCGCGAAGCGAACGGGTTTTGTGGCGGCGATGTTAGAGAGCTCAAATAAAATCAAGATTTGCGGATTTTTTCTGGCGGGAATCAACGACGATCGGATCAGCGTTGCTTACCAAATGTATCGTCCCCCACCCGAATTTTTGAACATTCCGATCTGGCTGAGCAGCGGAATCAGCGATCCGATCGCGCCACCTTTTAAGCATGAGCATGTTCGCGCTTCGCTGGTGAACACCGGGTTCAAACATGTTCGTCTTGAATCGTTTGCCGGCAGTCATGAGGTCCAGCCTGCCCAGGTTCAGCTCGCATTGCGCTGGTTTCGCCAGCTCGGAAACTTCTGATTAGCAGGAAATTGCACTGATTTTGGCGCATAGCCCGCACGAGTCTTGCTCGGTATAGCTGGCCACGAATGTTGCCCGACGATTTCTTTTCCTTCTGCACTTCCTTGCCGGTGGCCGAACTAAGAGCCATCGGGGCGTTGTCTCGGGTGAAACACTACGCCGAGGGTGAATTGGTTTATTCCCCCGGCGACCAAAGCGACGAGTTTTTCATTATCAATCGCGGCCTGGTCGAGATCGTCCCCGGTCCGGCTGCGCCCGGCGGCTCGGTCGCTCTGTGCCGCGGTAACATTTTCGGCGAGACCGGCGCGTTCACCCGAACCGAGCGCGATCAAACCGCGCGCGCCTGTGCGATGCTTAGCCTGCAATGCTTTAAGGCGAAGGATTTCCCGGAATTGGCCCGCCGGGTTCCATCGTTTGTGCTATTCCTGTGCGAGAACATCGCAGGCCGATTGATCCAAGCCCGCGCCATAGCAGCCGGCTGCGAACTGTCCGGCAGCCTGGCGAATTTCGATTTGATCACCGTTTATCAAACCATCATTCGGTCATTGCGGACCGGCACGCTTTTCATCAACGACGAACGTGGAGAGACGATCAGCGAGTTCTACTTCGACAACGGCACGCCGCGCTGGGGACGGTTTCAACATTTGCTCGGGGAAGAAGCCTTCTGGGAGCTGTTCATTCAACCGCGCAAAGCATGGACCTTTACGTTTTCTCGAGAACGACCGGCCAACGTGGATTTTAAGGAACACAAAACCATTACCCGCGGCGCAGAGGAGATGTTGATCCAGGCCATTCAAATGCGCGACGAGTTCGAAGGGTTGCAGGAATCTCTCAGCAACGGGGGGAAATTGAAACGACAGCAATTGAACTTCGCCTGGCCTGAAGGTGAGGCTGAATCGCTGCGGCCGGTAGCAGAAGAAATCTGGCAGATCGTTTACAACGAGCCCATGTCGCTCATCGACCTTTACGGCCGCTGCAATGTCTGTGCGTTACGAATTTATCATGCCGTAGCCGAAATGCTCCGCGCAGGATTGTTCGCGATGACGACTCCGGAAAAAGTTGATCAGACCGAGGACGCGAATTCTCGTTCACAAGAGCCAATTCCACTCGCTCCATACGTCGCCCCGATTGCCGGCGCTCAACCGAAATCGCCGCCACAAATTTCGCTGCTCGCAGGCTGAGCGATAAATCAACTGTCAGGCA
>JAJPJU010000045.1 GCA_021324035.1 Spartobacteria bacterium
GCGGGAATGTTCACCACGAATCAGGTTTGTGCTGCACCGGTAGAAATTAGCCGGCAACATTCCGCGAAAAAATTCGCGCGCGCAGTCGTCGTGAATTCCGGTAACGCCAACGCAGCCACGGGCGCCCAAGGCTTGCGGGACGCCGAAGAAATGGCGCGAATGACTGCTTCCGCGCTGACGGATCTCAAACCCAGGGATGTCCTCGTTTGTTCGACCGGCCGAATCGGTGTGCCGATGCCGATGAAAAATGTTGCGCGCGGGATTCGCGCCTGCGCGCCAACCGTCGCCAGATCGCCATCCAGCGCACAACAGGTAGCGGAAGCGATCATGACCACCGACAGCTGTCGCAAAGAGATCGCGGTCGAATTCAAAATCGGCCGGTCCACGGTTCGAATCGGTGGGATTTGCAAAGGCGCGGGAATGATTCAGCCGGGAATGGCGACGATGCTGGGATTTATCACGACCGACGCAGCGATTGAGCCGGCGGCACTCAAGCGCGCTCTAAAAGTCGCCGTCGCCCGGAGTTTCAATCGAATCACCGTCGATGGCGACATGAGCACAAACGACAGCGTGATCATTCTCGCCAACGGGCTGGCTCGAAACTCGAAATTGGAAATTCGAAATTCGAAATTTCAGAGGGCATTGAATTATGTCTGTCTCGAACTCGCCAAAATGATCGTGCGCGATGGCGAAGGCACTACCCGGGTTGTAGGTGTGCGAATTCGGGGAGCGCGGAATGATCGGGAAGCGGAGATTGCGGCGCGAGCAATTGCGAACAGCTCGCTGGTTCGAACCAGTTGGTTCGGTGGCGATCCCAATTGGGGACGAGTATTGTGCGCAGCCGGGTACTCGAAAGCGCGGATCGATCAAAGCGTTATCGACGTGGGTTATGCCGCGCCCGACAGCCGCAAAATTCTTTTTGCATTTCGGCGTGGGCGTCCGACAAATGTCGCCTTGAAAGCGTTGGGCCGGATCACTTCACAGTCCGAATTCGATCTTCATGTCGATCTTCACCGCGGTCGCGGCGAATTCATGATTTACGCAGCCGATCTGACTGAAGAGTACGTGACCTTGAACAAGGGCGATATTACCGATCCGGCGACGCTCGGCGGCTGATGAAAAAAATTATTTCGAAAGCGGCCACGCTGCTGGAAGCGTTGCCATACATTCAACGTTTCCGAAGCCAGATCTTCGTCGTGAAATACGGCGGCAGCTTCATGGATTCGCCCGATCCGGAGGAGCGACACCGGGTTGCGCGCGATATCGTTTTTCTTGAAGCGGTCGGAATTAATCCAGTCGTCGTCCATGGCGGCGGCAAGGCGATTACCCGTGCTTTGGAAAAGGCCGGAACAAAATCGCAGTTCGTTCACGGCTATCGGGTTACGGACCAGGCCAGCGCGGAAATCGTCGATCGGGTCCTTTCGCGCGAAATCAATCCCGACATTGTGCGATCGATTGAAGAGTTCGGCGGCAAAGCCCGCGGATTATCCGGCCCTGATATTTTTCGGTGCCGAAAGTTCTCGGTTCCAAACGAAGACGTCGATCTCGGATTCGTCGGCGAAGTTTCCGAAGTGAACGTGGAACCGTTGCGGGAATGCATCCGCCGAAGCATCACTCCGGTGATTAGCCCGACGGCGATGGGGGATGATGGGAACGTCTATAACTGCAATGCCGACATTGCTGCGGCGAAGACTGCAATCGCCCTGAAGGCTCGCCGATTGGTTTTCATGAGCGATGTTCCAGGATTGCTGCGCGATCCCAAAGAAAGTTCCAGCCTGTTAAGTCATCTCGCGGTCAGTGAAGTTCCAAAATGGCGAGAGAAAGGCGTGATCGGCGAGGGAATGATTCCAAAAGTAGATAGCGCAGTCGCGGCAATCGAAAGCGGTGTCGAAAAAGTGCAGTTCGTCGACGGACGAATTCCGCATTCGGTGTTGCTCGAAATTTTCACGGACGCCGGTGTTGGAACAGAGGTCGTGTTATGAAGGAAGCGCTTCAGCCGCCGGCGCCGGCGATTGTGCAAAACGAAACGAAACGCGTTCAGGAGTTGTTCGACAAGAATGTGGTCCCCTCGTATTCGCGTTTCGATCTGGTTCTTGAACGGGGGGAGGGAAGTTACGTTTGGGATGTTGATGGCAAACGCTATCTCGATCTTGCGGGCGGAATCGCCGTTTGCTCGTTAGGCCACGCCCATCCCGAAATTACCAAGGCGCTGACCGAGCAATCGAAGAAACTCATTCACGTTTCGAACCTCTATTATACCAAACCCCAGGGACAGCTCGCGGAGCGGATTGTGGAGCACATCGCCCCCGGGCGGGTCTTTTTTTGCAACAGCGGCGCGGAAGCGAACGAGGGTCTGTTCAAGTTTGCTCGAAAATTCGGATATGCCGCCGGCCGATACGAAATCATCACCACTACCGATTCATTCCATGGCCGAACTCTGGCCGGAATCGCCGCAACCGGTCAGGAAAAAGTGAAAAAGGGATTCGCGCCGGAAGTCACCGGCTTCGGACAGGTCCCGTTCAACGATTTGGAAGCGATGCGCCGCGCAATTACGAAAACAACCGCCGCGATTTTAATCGAGCCAGTCCAGGGTGAAAGCGGAGTCACGATTGCGAAGCCGGAGTACTTGATTGGGCTCCGCCGGCTTTGCGACGAGCACAATTTGCTTTTGTTGTTCGATGAAGTGCAGGCCGGACATTTCCGTACCGGAAAATTTCAAAGCTGGCTGCGCGTTTTGGAAAACGAAAAGGTTGGTCTCCTTCCGGACGCGGTTTCGATGGCGAAGTCGCTGGGCGGCGGTTTTCCGATCGGTGCATTTTGGATTCGGGAGAGATTCGCAAACGTTCTTGGCCCGGGCACCCACGCGAGCACTTTTGGCGGAACGCCGCTGGCGTGTGCGGTTGCGTTAAAGATTTTCGATGTGATCGAGAAGGAGGATCTGGCTGATAACGCGAGGCAGACCGGCGAATTCATCCTGGGCGGCCTGCAAGAGCTACAGCAGCGATTTCCGAACGTGATTAAGGGCGTGCGGGGTTTTGGTTTTATGATCGGAATTGAGTTTCAGGCGCAATTCAAAGCTGTCGACGTCGTGAAGGAATTGCACAAACGTCACTTGCTCAGCGTTCCTGCCGGAACTTCTGTTATCCGATTATTGCCGGCGCTGAATCTTTCGCGCGGCGAAGCTCAGGATGGTTTGCGAATAATTGAGAGTTTGGTTGCCGATCTGGCGAAGAAACAATGACCACAAAAATCAAGCACTTGCTCAGCATCGAACAGCTTTCTCGAAGCGAAATCGAAGGGATTTTGCAACGCACAGCCGAGTTAAAATCGAATCGGGGCAAGATTTCGGCACAACCGCTGGCCGGACAAACCTGGGCCCTGATTTTTTCGAAGCCGTCGACCCGGACGCGAGTTTCGTTCGAAGTCGGAATCCGCGAGCTCGGGGGCGAAACGATTTACCTTAACGCCGCGGATGCACAGCTTGGTCGCGGCGAACTCATCAAGGACACCGCGCGCGTTCTTGCCCGAATGATCCACGGCGCAGTGATCCGAACTTACGCGCAAAGCGACATCGAAGAGTTTGCCGAATTCTCGGGCGTTCCGACAATCAACGCCCTGACCGATGAGGAGCATCCGTGCCAGATCCTGGGCGACATTTTCACGATCATCGAGAAGCGCGGCCAGATTGAAAAAACGGTTGTCGCCTACATCGGCGATGGAGTTTCAAATACTGCCCGTTCCTGGTTGTTCGCTGCCGGCAAACTTGGTTTCGAGTTGCGAATTGCGTCGCACAAAAAATATCTGCCGAAGAAGAAATTGGTGGAACGCGCGGGCGGACGGGTAACCTGCACCGACGACGTGGCAACGGCGGCGAAAGGCGCGGATGTGCTCTACACCGACATTTGGGTCTCGATGGGAAAGGAATCGGAAGAGGCGCGGCGCGAAGCCGAGCTGGGACCTTATTGGATCAATGAATCAGTTGTGAAGATCGCGAAACCGGACGCGCTGGTTATGCATTGTCTACCGGCGCACCGCGGCCAGGAAATCGACGAGAAGACCTTTGAAAATCATGCGCAAACGATCTTTGATCAGGCAGAGAATCGATTGCATGTGCAAAAGGCCATTCTGGTTGAACTAGTTAAGTGACGCGCTCGAGCCGGGGTTTCGATGGGACAACTTTTTGCATGGTCCGCAGATGCTATAGATGGCGGGTTGCTTCTCACTGCTTTGCTTAATTACGCCTCCACACAGCGCGCAAATAGTTCGGCCATCGTCTTGCTTTCCACTGCTGCTGCCGCTGGACCGCTGGCGTTTATCCCGATCTCCGCGTGAAGTGCCCACAGTCCGAAATCGTGCGTCCCCCCGAAAAGAGACGCAAAATTCCTGTTTGGCTGGGTTTTTAGAAGCGTTTTTTTAGCGCAACGTACCAAGTACGGCCCCGGATGTTAGCCGTGCTCTCGTCATAACCGTTCTCAAGTGAAGCTGCGACAAACGGCGGCTGCCTGTCTTCCAGGTTGTTGATTCCAAGGGTGATAGTTGTGTTGTTAATCCAGGAGCGCCAGCCGTGCGGCCGATATTCAGCGCTACTTGGAGCCACGACTTTCTTCGTGGCGGCCGTCATCGCCTTGCCGCTATTCTTTGAGTAGCCGGCAACGTCGCCCGGGGTTGAAGGGACCAACGAGTTAAACGTGTAATTCAGAATCCAGTCCACCGTCGTCCATTCCCGAACTTTCCGATCACGATGATCAGCAGTGAAGGCAACGTTATCCCAATACTGGCCGGCGAAATGAATGGTGAAGCCGGTATCGAGACCGGCCAGCGGTGAGCCTGATGGTCCGTCGTAGAACAAGCTGCTGAACCAGCGGTTGTGCGTGAACGAGCCACCAGCACTGTTTCCCAGAAATCCGCCGCCAAATTTCCCGATTACATTTTGTTCGGGGCCATCGGGCACGGCCTGGAGAACTGCGCGATCGAGATAGGTCCCTCTGAGTGTGGCGGTAATGACGCCCCAGTCTTCATGCCCCAGCGTTTTTGTGTCGAAAGAGTAAA
>JAJPJU010000184.1 GCA_021324035.1 Spartobacteria bacterium
ATGCGAGGATTCTATGACGATCCAACTCGTCGGAAAAATCCCTGGCCGCATCGCCGCTCAAAACATTCTCGTGGAACGAAAATCGGATATTCAATGTTTCCGGCGCGTCACTGTAACGAACATCGATATTCGGGGCCAGATGTCGGGCGAAATTGTGGCTACCGGCTCGGTAACGATTCACAAAACCGGTTCGCTCGACGGCAACGTGACCGCAAAGTCGATTGCAATCGAGAAGGGCGGAATGTTTTCAGGACAACTCGTCATCGGTCAAGCGAGCCTTACTCAGGGTGAACTATTGCCCGAGACCAAGACGGCTGAAGCAAAGAAAGACTCCGACGTCGCGATCGGGGCAGCGCAACCGGCGCACGCCACCTAGTAAGAGTCATGCGTAGACTGCATCCGCGCAGTCCGTACGAAAAACTCGGCGGCTACGTTCATTTACCGCGCCTGATCGACAAGGCGAGACTGCACCGCAAAGGGCTGCTTGACGGCTACAACTACAAGACCGTCGGTTTCGATAAACATCTGCTTAGCTTTTTGAAAATCGATGGCGATGCCTTTGAAGACGCCGTTCATCGCCTGGATAAAGACGATGCCGTCTTGAAATGGGTCGAGGATAATGCCGTTAAACATTCGCCCGAGGAAGTCGAGCACTGGAACCAGGTGATGATCTCGCGGCATCCGGACACCGCCGCCAAAAAAGCGCGGTTCACTCATTTCCTCAAACAAGCCGGCGGCGCCGGCCGTAAAGATATTCGGACTTACTTCGACCTGATCGAATTCGACGAAGGCCGCATGAAATAGGTAGCGGCGGCTCACCGAGCCGCCATAACCGGTCCTGAGTCAGTCGCCCCTGCCTGTGAAAATCTTGTCCGCGGCTGCCAACGTTTCCTTGCTCCCGATGTCGAGCCAGCGTCCGCTCATCTGAAAAGTGTTCACCGGTTGGCGGGTGTAAAGCCATTGCAGAAAGCGGCCGGGTTGGTCCGGGTTATTTCCATCGGCCAGATATTTCGTGAACAACGGCAACACGGCACGTGAGTAATAATAAAGAGCAATTGAAGCCAGTGTGCTTTTCGGCTTCTCCGGCTTCTCTTCGAAGCTCGTCACTACGCCTTTGTCATCGATAGTGATGGTGCCGTATTTTTTCATCGCTTCGAGATCGCCCACATCGTGAACAGCGATAGTCGCAGCCGAGCGTTTGGCTGCATTCACAAAATCCAGGAGCGGTTGTTCGAAAAGATTATCCCCCGCGATTACCATCAAATCGTCGTTGCCAATTTTTTCTCGAGTCAAAACCAGATTGATGTCGCCGATCGCTCCGAGTTTATCGTCGTCACTGGTTGATCCGTCGTTAACGACTTTGATCTGCATGCCTGGATGCTTGTCCGCGGTAGCCTTGGCGAAGGCGGAGAAATCGCCGGCGAATTTGGCGTTGGTCACGACATAAGTTGTCTTTAAATCGGGAACGGTGCGGAGATTATCGAAAAGCCATTCGATGATCGGTTTGCCGCCAACTTCCAGCAACGGTTTCGCCTTGTTCAAGGTCAGCGGGTAAAGCCTTGTCGCATATCCGGCGGCGAGAATAAGCGCATTCATTCGAATTTTTGGACAATAGACGGACGGCTCAGATGCGCCAGTTATTCGTAGAAATTACCTGGCGGCGCCGCTTAAAATAGCCGCGCGAAGCCGGTGCTGAATCGTTGCGATTCGAGTTGAGTCGGTGATTTTGCCGCGACCGTTGTTGTCGCAAACGTAAAACGTGTCGATGGCGCCGCCCTTTTGGGTGCTGATGCGAGACAGGGCAATGTCGACGCCTTCGTGACCGAGCGCAGTCAGTAAGTCGTAAAGAAGTCCCACCCGGTCGGGCGTCTCAATTTGGATCAGCGTGTAAGCGGGGTGCGCCTTGTTATCAATTGCGATCCCGGTAGGAAATTCCAATTCATGCAAGCGCTTGGGCTGGAGGCTGCGGCGAGCCTGATCGATTAACGCTCCGAACTCGAACGTTTCGACCTCGAGCGCCTGTCCAACCGTTTTCTCAACCAATTCGCGGTCTCGGCCTTCGCTCACCGGCCGTTCTTTCAAATCGCACACGCGAAAAATTCCAAGCACTGCCTGATCTCCTCGTGGAAAAATATCCGCGCTCAAAATGTTTAATGGAACGACCGAGAACGATCCGGCGATTTTCGCCAGCAGATCGGGACGGTCCCAGGTGCAAAAAGAAACCACACTGTGGCCGAGTTGAGGAAACGATTCCCATTCGATCGCCGGCTGTAGAGGGCGGTCGCGTTCCGCGGAAGTGTTGTCAAAGAAGGATCGAAACAGACGCAGATGTTGGACGATGTCGGAAACATCAAACGCGCGAAAGTAATTGTCCGGCATGAAATCGAAGTGGGCGTCGATTTCCTCCGCAAAATCGGATGCCAATTCCGAAGCCACTGCCTTCTGTACGGTCTCGCGCTCAATTTTGGTTTGCTCGACGTAGGTTTTTTGGTCGGTGAGATATTGCGAAGTCGCGTGAAACAACTGCCACACCAGCGATTCCTTCCAGTCGGACCAGCTTTGCCCGCTTGTGCCCTGACCATCCGCCAGGGTGAGCAACATCAGCGAGTGAAGATTTTTTTGACTGCGAACGATATTCGCAAATTCAAAAATCGTCGCCGGATCGTCAAGGTTACGCTGTTGTGCGGTAGTAGAGAGAGTGATGTGATGGTCTACCAAAAGGATCAATGATTTCCTTTGCTCCGGCGATAGCTGAAGACGTTTGGCAACGCTTTGGGCGAAAAAGGCGCTCGCCTCGGAATGTGGACGCGCCCCGACCGCGCGACCGGTGTCATGCAGGAGCAACGCGAGATATAAAACAAACGGATCTTCCAGGTCCTCGAACAGATGGCGATAAGCGATTAACTTCGGGTCCTCGGTTCGTATCAAAGCGTCCAGTTTATCGATGCATAACAAAGTGTGTTCGTCAGCGGTGTAACGGTGGAAAAATTCGTGTTGCACCAAGCAAGTGAGCTGGCCGAATTCCGGAATGTAGCGGCCAAGAAAATCGACCCGGTGCATCAGGCGCAACGTTCGGCCGACTTCGCCTTTCTTGGTCAGGATTGCCCGGAACATTTCGCGCGGGGTTTTGGCGTACTGATAAGTCCGCGTCACCTGTTTGAGTCCGCGGGTCAGCAAATCCTCGAGCTCAGGGCTGAGATCGACATTGTGTTCCTGCGCGAGCTGGAAGGCCCGCATCATCTCAATCGGGTCGGCCTTGAAAAGGTCCCGCCGTTCGCTGTGTAGTTGTCCCTGTCGAACGAAAAAAGCTCCGAGCCGGATTTGTCCCCCGCGACGCAACGGCAAAAAGCTGAACAGGGATCGCGTGCGATTTGTTGCGTAACCGCTCGCGAATTGTTCGGTGATTCGTTCGGTAACCCGGAAAATGTTTCG
>JAJPJU010000112.1 GCA_021324035.1 Spartobacteria bacterium
ACATCTTCGCCGACGTAGCCGGCTTCGGTCAGTGTGGTTGCGTCCGCAATGCAGAATGGAACGTCGAGAATCCGCGCCAGGGTTTTTGCGAGCAGTGTTTTTCCGGACCCGGTCGGTCCGATTAGAAGAATATTGCTCTTCTCGATTTCAACCTCAGCCAGCGGATCGGGTTGGAAAGCCGCCGCCGATGAATCGCCCGCCGGCGTCGTATGTTGGAGAACGCGCTTGTAGTGATTGTGGACTGCGACCGATAAAGTTTTCTTGGCGACATCCTGACCGATCACGTATTGATCGAGCGACCGGCGAATTTCCACGGGTTTCGGCACCCGAATATTGGACGATTGCCGCCGCGCGTCTTCGTTGAGCTCCTTATCAAGGATGCTTTTGCAAACGTTGATGCAACTGTCGCAAATATAAACGCCCGGCCCGGCGATAAGCTTGCGCACCTCGGCGTGACTCTTGCCACAGAAGGAGCACATCGTGAGGTTCGTTGCGCGCGCCATGTTTGTCCCTCAGGGGAGCAGCTTCTATTCCTCCGCCTTTTTGCCGTCGGAGTGGGAGCCGTCGAGTCCTTTCACTTCTTTGCGGGACTTAATTACTTCGTCGACCAATCCATAAGCCTTCGCCTCCTGCGCGGACATGTAATAATCGCGATCGGAATCCAATCGAACCTGGTCTTCGGGCTTGCCTGTGTGTTGCGAGATAATCCTAATGATCCGCTTCTTAAGTTTGAACATGTAATCGACCTGGCGTTCAACATCGCTGGCCTGTCCCTGGGCGCCGCCCGAAACCTGGTGGATCATGATATCGGAATTCGGCAACGCGAATCGTTTGCCTTTTGTTCCAGCGCAAAGCAAAACCGCGGCCATGCTCGCCGCCATTCCAAGGCAGTAAGTCGTCACGTCGCAGGTCAGAAATTGCATCGTGTCGTAAATGGCCAAACCCGCAGTCACAACGCCGCCGCCGGAGTTGATGTAAATGCTGATGTCCTTTTTCGAATCTTCCATCTGGAGAAAGAGCAACTGCGCGATCACCAGATTTGCCACATGATCGTCGATCGCCGTCCCGATGAAAACGATCCGGTCTTTCAACAAACGCGAATAAATATCGTAACTGCGTTCGCCGCGGCCGGTCTGCTCGACCACCATCGGGATCAGGATTGATTGCGATTTATTTTCTCCGCTCATTTCTTTGGCTCTTCCGAAACCGGCTGGACGCTAACATTCGCCTTTAGGAAATCAAGAGTCTTGCCCAGCAGTATCTGCTCCGCGAGCGAGTTAAGTCCGTCATGCTCTTCGAGTTCCTTGCGCATTTTGTCGCTGGAAATGTTGTAATGCTGGGCCTCGTGCCGAATGCGATGATCGAGATCCTCGCGAGTCACTTCGATTTTTTCCTGCTCGGCGATTCGTTCGAGAATGAAGTTCGTCTTCAGGCGATGGTAAGCCACGCTTCCAGCGGTCTCGATCAGTTCCTTCTCTTTATCCTTTAACATTTCGTCGGGAATTCCTCGCGCGCGATTTCGCTGAACCAGTTCGGTCAGCGCGCGTTTGGTTTCGTTTCGCAGTAACGGTGGCGGCACGTCGAATTTCGTTTTCTCGTGCAGATACTTGATCACCTGTTCTTCCTTCGTGTGCTCGACCTGATGTTCTTTTTCGTGTTCGAGATCGTGCTCAATCGTGTGACGCAAATCGGCCAAAGTTTTTCCGGGCAACAATTTCGCCGCGAATTCGTCGTCCACCTCCGGCAAAACCTTGTCCTTGATCTCGTGCAGAGTGACCGAATAGCTCGCCTGCTTCCCCGCCAGTTCTTTGACCAGAAAATCCGCCGCAAAATCGACGGTCACCGTCCGCGTTTCCTCTTTCTCCTGGCCGACGATCTGTTCGCAAAACTTTGGGAGGAAATTGTCGGGCGCGAGTCGCAGCCAGAATTTTTTGCCGCCGTGCAAATTCTTGCTCGAGCCAGGAGCGACTTCGCCCACCGGCTTGCCATCAACGGTTCCTTCAAAGTCAATCACTACGAAATCTTCCATTTGAGCAGGGCGATCAGGACTATCGACAAAGTCAGCAGTCTGATCGCGCAAACGTTCCAACGTCGCGTCAATTTCCTGTTCAGTGATTTTCGCGTCCGGTAACTCAACCTTGATGCCTTTGTAATCCGGCAACTTGAAGTCGGGCGCGGTCACGACGGTCGCCTGAAACTTCATCGACTTGTCTTCACCGAATTGGACGTCTTCGAGATTTGTAAGCGACGCTACCCGCAGTTTCTTCTGCTCGATGGCTTCGTGATAGCTCTTCGAAACCAGTTTCTTGGTCACTTCTTCCTGAATCTCTTTTCGAAACCGCTTATCGACCACTGCGCGCGGCGCTTTTCCAGGGCGGTAACCCGGAATCTTCGCGAATCGCGCAAAGCTCGTCGCGATCGCGTCCCATTCTTTCGATACTTCCTCTGGCGGCAGCTCGATTTGTAACGTCGATACCGATTCAGGCTTGGTTTCTACCTTAACTTTCATGCGAGCAGTCACGCTACGCCGCGCGACATTGGAGGGCAACCGGTTCGGTTGTCTTATTTCCTGTGGAAATTCGTTAGCTGCGAAAACGCGCACCGCCAGCGGCCATCTCGTTTCACATAGAAATCCGTCGCGCGTTCCTGAGCCGCAAATTCTTGGCCCGCAAATCTTCCCTTCGTGGACGTGATCGTCGTAACCACAGCGCTATCTCCGTGGGCGCGGACCATAAGGTCATCCAACTCCATCTCTTCGTGAACCAAAGTTCCGGTTTTGATTGCACTCAGAAAACGCGCTTTGTCGATGACGCGTCCGTCGGCATCGATGATCGCCCAATCGTCAGTTAGAAACTTACCAATCGCGTCTGCATTATTGCTCAGAACTGCGGTTGTGAAATCCCGTTCCACCTTCAGGAGTTCTTCCTCCGTATGGTTGCTTCTGGTCTGACAGGCGAGCGCAAGCGCACAAACGGCTAACGCGATCGTCCGCCTCATAATACTCGTTCGCCAACCGAATACACCGAATGGGTCCGCGGTAGCCCGAACCAGTACGCGATCTCGCGATAATCCTCGCAATCGAACACCGCGATGTTCGCACTCTTCCCAACTTCGAGAGATCCAATTCGATCGCCCCGGCCTAACGAATACGCCGCGTTGATCGTCGCTGCGCTGATTGCTTCCGCCGGCGACATCTTCATTTGGGTGCACGCCAGCGACAAAATCATCGGCATTGATGGCGTCGGCGACGAACCGGGATTGAAATCCGTCGCCAGAACAACCGGGAGGCCGGCTTCGATCATTTCGCGCGCGCGCGGATATTCTTTTAATCCGAGTGCGTAAACCGATCCTGGCAGGAGAACTGGCTGAACCTTGGCAGACTTCAACGCCGCAATCCCCTGCTCGTCGGTCCTTTCCAAGTGATCAGCGGTCATCGCGCCCAGATCGGCCATTAATTTTGCGCCGCCGAAATTAGAAAGTTGATCGACGTGACCGCGCAATTTCAGTCTGAGCATTTTCGCCGCGGTCAGGATTTTGCGCGATTGCTCAACATCAAAATAATTCCGCTCGCAAAATACGTCGCAGAACTCAGCGAGTTTCTCCTTCGCAACTCGTGGCAACATCTCGTTGATCACCAGATCGACGTATTTATCTGGCGACAAATCGCGCGGCACCGCATGGGCGCCGAGAAATGTCGGAACGATTTCGAGCGGGGTTTCGTCATTTAGTCGCCTGATCACGCGGAGAATTTTGAGTTCATCTTCCAGGGTGAGTCCGTAACCCGACTTCGCTTCGATCGTGGTCGTACCGCACTTCAAAAACCAAGCAACGCGCTTTTTTGCCAACTCAAAGAGTTCTTGTTCGGTCGCGGCGCGCGTTTTCTGAACCGTCGACCAAATTCCGCGGCCGGCTTTGGCAATTTGTTCGTAAGTCTCACCCCGCGCGCGCCGTTCGAAATCGTCCAACCGATTTCCGCCGAAAACCAGATGGGTATGCGCGTCGACAAATCCAGGCGCCACAACGCGCCCACCCAGATCAACAACTTCAAGCTGATTGGGCGCTCCTGAAACTTGACTGCTTAAAGCAGTCAAGTTTCGCTCCACCTCGTCGCTCGAGGCGACGAGTTCGATCTTTCCGTCACGAATCAGAACGCCGCCGTCGCGAATGACTCCGAGCTCGGACAATTCCTTGCCGATTCGCGGACGCTTCGCTCCGGCAAGGGTGACCAGCTGCGATGCGTGAAGAAGAGCCAGCGTGCCCATTGCTCAACATCTCACAATGTTTCTTCCGTAATGACAATAGCCCAGCTTTTCAACGCTTGGTTACTATCGAGACAGGCAGCAACCCAGGGCCGACAGAAACTTCTTTCGTCCCCCACAGGACTCTATATTTGCTATTTCCGGACCCAGCGCGAAAGCGCCGGACTATTTTCAGTTAGTACACCCAACCGGTTTAACCAATTTTGCTCTGCACGATCTGATCGATCTTTTTGAAATTTGATTCCGAATCGGCTTTCAGCTTTTCAACTTTCTTTGAGAGATCGGATTTCACTTTCTCGTCTTTCAATTGCGCGAGATTGATCCGGACGTTTAACGCCGCGCCGTCAACGCAAGCTCGTGTCGCTAATGCACCAACGCCGACGTCCGAAACCGATGCTGGATTTCCCTTCTCCGCCATTTCCGCAAGCAGTTCGTAGGATTTGGAGGATGTTTCCATCACCTTTAGCGGAATTTCGGCCGCATATTTCGTTGCCGATTCAATGGCGGCTGAGCGCGCTTTCTTTTCTTCATCAGATCCTTTTGGCAATCCGAATGCATCCATCACTTTGTTGAACGCGTTGGTGTCTTCATCGACTAAAAACAAAAGCTCGTCTTTGAGCTTTTGCGCTTTCACCGCCCAATCGCTAAAGAATTGAAGTTTATCGTCCCAGCCGCGTTTGCCGGCGGAGAGATTCGCCACCATCCCGCCGAGAGACGCGCCGAGCGCGCCCATCAACGCGGCGACCGATCCGCCACCAGGCGCAGGCGAATCGCTCAACGTTTCGTTGCAAAATTCGCGCAGATTCATTTTGAGAAGCGACTTGGAATCGCCCTGAATCTTTAACTCAATCACCTTTTCGCTCGGATCGAAAGGTCTGAGTTCGCTTAATCCCATCGACTTCACCGCGATGTCCATCAGTTCCTCCTCCGATACTCCTTCCGACCATTTTTGCTTCCTCAGAAAATATCGTCCCGCATCGGTCAGACATCGCTTCGGCACCATCCCAACGATTTCCGAACCGGTAACACGCATCCCGCGTTTGTAAGCGGACTCGACGCAGGCATCGAACGCCGCGTGCAATGGCGTTTCGTCGATGTTCGTGAGGTTCATCGAGACCTGCGCGATGCCGTATTCTTTCACGAACCAGCCGATCGCTTTAACGTGCTTCAACATTCCGGGTTCACGGATCGGGTCGCCGTTCTTATCGAGAATCTTCGTACCGTTAGGGGTTCCGTCGTCCGTTTTGAATCGCCCTTGTTCGCGGACGTCGAACGCAACTGAATTGGCGCGCCGCACCGATTTTGTGTTCAAGTTCGCGTTGTAAGCGACAAGAAATTCGCGCGCGCCCACCACGGTTGCGCCGGCATTCCCAATTTTCGCCGGGCCGTAATCCGGTTTCCATTCCGGCTTTTTGATTTTTTCGGCGAAACCCTCATACTCGCCGCCGCGAATCACCGCGAGATTGCTTCGCGATTTATCTTTCGCCGCTTTTTCATAGAGGTAGACAGGAATTCCAAGTTCGTCACCGACGCGTTTTCCCAACTTGTTCGCGCACTCGATCGCTTCCTCCCAGCTGACGTTGCTGACCGGAATGAATGGGCAAACATCGGTCGCGCCCATTCGCGGATGCGCGCCCTTGTGTTTGCGCATGTCGATGAGCTCCGCCGCCTTTCTAATTCCACGAAATGCCGCTTCAACTGCAGCTTCCGGGTTTCCGACCAGGGTCACGACGGTGCGGTTGGTAGTCGCGCCAGGATCGACATCGAGCAAAGTCGCGCCGTCTACCGATTTAATCGCGTCCGTGATCTGTCGGATTACGTTTTCGTCCCGGCCTTCCGAAAAATTCGGCACGCATTCGATCAGCTTTTGCATGCTCAATCGCGCGGCTTGGGCTGCATTGGAATTTCGATTTTGCTCTTCGCCGCGAAATCGATTGCGCGTGAATACCCCGCATCGGCATGACGCAGCACGCCCATTCCAGGATCGCTCGTGAGCACGCGTTCGAGCCGGCGTTTCGAATTGTCGCTGCCGTCTGCGACCACAACCATCCCCGCATGTTGTGAGAATCCGATGCCAACGCCACCGCCGTTGTGAATCGAAATCCAGGACGCGCCGGCCGCGGTGTTCACGAGCGCGTTGAGTAAAGGCCAATCCGCGATCGCGTCGCTGCCGTCGATCATTCCTTCGGTCTCGCGATTCGGCGAAGCCACCGACCCGGCATCGAGATGGTCGCGTCCGATAACGATAGGAGCTTTGATCTCGCCCCGCCTAACGAGTTCGTTCATGGCAACGCCAAATTCGGCGCGTTCGCCGTAGCCGAGCCAGCAGATTCGAGCAGGCAGACCTTGAAAATGAATTCGCTCCTTTGCCAGCTTCATCCAGCGGGACAGGGTTTTGTTTTCCGGAAACAATTCGAGCGCAAGCTTGTCTGTGCGGGCGACGTCGTCGGGCTCGCCGCTCAGCGCCACCCAACGAAACGGGCCCTTTCCTTCGCAAAAGAGCGGCCGGATGTATTCAGGAACGAATCCGGGAATGTCGAAGGCGTTTTTGACGCCGGCTTTTTGGGCCTGCGCCCGAATGTTGTTGCCGTAATCGAAGGTGATCGCGCCCTGCTTTTGCAACGCGAGCATCGCATCAACGTGCGTCGCCATCGCTTGCATCGAGCGCTCGACATATTCGTCCGGATTTTTTTTGCGCAACGCCAGCGCATCTTCCAAAGACATGCCGTTCGGAACGTAACCATTCAGCGCGTCGTGGGCGCTGGTTTGATCGGTCAGGACATCCGGAACAACGCCGCGCTTTACCATTTCCGGCAAAACATCCGCGCAATTCCCAACCAGGCCGACCGACAAGGCGTGCCGAGCTTTGCGTGCCTGATCGATTATTTTCAGCGCTTCATCGAGCGAACGCGCGATCTTGTCGCAGTAGCCGCTCTTCAATCGTTTTTCGATCCGCGCCGGATCGACTTCAATTCCAAGAAACACCGCGCCGTTCATGGTTGCGGCAAGCGGTTGCGCGCCGCCCATCCCGCCGAGGCCACCGGTCACAACGAATTTGCCTTCCAGCGATCCGCCGAAATGCTTTTTTCCCGCGGCAGCAAAAGTTTCGAATGTTCCCTGCACGATTCCCTGACTGCCGATGTAGATCCACGAGCCGGCCGTCATTTGACCGTACATTGTAAGGCCGAGTCGTTCGAGGCGATTGAACTCAGGGTAATTGTTCCATTGGCCGACCAGATTTGAGTTCGCGATCAGAACGCGGGGCGCTTCATCGTGCGTTCGAAATTTGCCGACCGGCTTGCCGGATTGAACGAGCAACGATTCGTCGTTTTCCAATTCCTGGAGCGAACGAACGATCGCGTCGAACGCTTCCCAGCTTCGCGCAGCGCGTCCGGTGCCGCCGTAAATGATCAACTGGTCCGGATTTTCGGCGACATCGGGATCGAGATTATTCATCAACATCCGCATCGCCGCTTCCTGATGCCAACCTTTGCAGCTCAGCTGATTACCTCGCGGCGCGCGAACTGTGCGTGGCCCGCTCATAACTTGTCGAACTTACCTGACCGAATTTGGTCGGCCAGTTGGGCAATATCTCCTGACAACGCGCGATCGCCGGTCAATGCGGGAACGATTTGCCTGATGGCTTTGAAGGCTTGTTCCACTCCTTCGCCGGCTTTTAGCGGCCGCCGATATTCAAGCGCTTCCGCGGCGGCGAGCAGTTCGATCGCTAAAACATTTTCGGCAAGAACGACGATCGAACGCAGCTTCAAGGCGCCAGTCATTCCCATGGAAACATGGTCCTCCTTTCCGCCGGATGTTGTCACGTTATCGCAGCTCGCGGGATGCGCGAGCACGCGGGCTTCGTTCACCAGTGCCGCTGCCGCCACCTGCGCGACCATGAATCCGGACTCAACGCCTGGTTTGCGCGCGAGAAATGCGGGCAGGCCTTCGCTTTTGTCCGGATTCGTTAGCCGATCGATACGACGTTCGGCGATATTCATCAGGTCCGTTAACGCGATCGCGGCGTAATCGAAAGCGAACGCCAGGGGCGCGCCGTGAAAATTTCCACCAGAAATAACGTCGCCAGTTTCGGCGAAGACGAGCGGGTTGTCCGTCGCCGAACCGGATTCGATCTCCAGGATTTGTTCGCAATGTGCGAGAACATCGCGAATGGCGCCGTGGACCTGCGGCATGCACCGAATGCTGTAGGCGTCCTGCACGCGCAGGTCATCTTTGCGATGAGATTCCCGGATCTCGCTGTTTTCCAAGAGCGAACGCAAGTGGGCAGCGGCGGCTTTCTGACCGGCATGCGGTCGCGCATCCTGCAAACGTTCATCGAATGCTGCGGGCGTGTCGCGCAGGCCTTCGAGTGTCATTGCCCCTGCGACATCCGCGAGCGTCGACAAACGTTTCGCGCGCAAAATCGATAACCCCCCGACGGCGTGCATCGCCTGGGTGCCGTTCAGCAAGGCGAGTCCTTCCTTCGCCGCCAGCCTTGTCGGTTTCAATTTCGCGCTCTTCAATGCCTCAGCGCTGGGCATTCGTTTGCCATCAAAAAAAACTTCGCCTTCGCCAATCAAACCCAGCGCGAGATGCGCCAAGGGCGCGAGATCGCCGCTTGCGCCGACCGATCCTTTTTCCGGAACCACCGGATGCACGCGATGATTCAACATTTCGCAAAGCAAATCGACGGTTTCGGGGCGGATTCCACTGAACCCCAGAGCGAGAACATTGGCCCGCAGCAACATCATCGCGCGCACTTCCGGTTCGGAAAGCGGATCGCCGATTCCACAGGCGTGACTGCGAACCAGATTCAACTGGAGGGTCTCGATTTCGTTCCGCGCAATTCGAACGTCTGCCAGTTTGCCGAAACCGGTGTTAACGCCATAAACGACATCCTCTCGCGCAACGATGTCATCAATGACTTTACGGGAAGCAGCCATTCGAGTCCGCGCAGTGGCCGCGATTCGAACCCGTTCGTCGCCGTATGCGACCGCCGCGATTTGCGACAACGAGAGCGTCTGGCCGTTTAGTTCCATCGCTCCGATCTTAGCGGTAAGTCCGGCAAATGAAAGGCGCGGACGCGACTGCTAATTTCGCGCCTCGCGCGCAGTTTTTCGTTTAGGCGCTGATTTTGCCGGCAGCAATTGCGGCTGAAGTGACCTGGTTCCCTGCGGGTCCTCTTTCCACGCGGTTTTGCCGGTATGAATATGGCCGCCCAAGTGGCCGAGGAACCCGTGGCGTCCGGCCTCGTATTCATCATCGTCCAGCACATGGACCCAGAACAGCCGGCCGGCTCTGCGCCAGCCATCGAGAACAATGCCGTCGTAGAATGATTGATTTCGCGCCGTAACTATCAGTGCGTTATTTTCATCCGATTCTTTCTCCCAGGCCGTTCCCCAGTGGAGAACCAGCGTCTTAAATCGCATTTCCCGCAGACGCGCGCCGATGTCGTGCGTGTAATCGGCACAAATCCCGCGTTTTTTCACGCCGATGTGGATCAGGTAATTGTGAATCGCCGGATCGCCGTGCACCCCATATTCCCGGGCGCACTCGCGCGAGCTCCGGTGGGCGGTTTCGGATAATAACGCTGCTTCGTTAGGATCAACCGTCTGCGGTGATAACGCGATGAGGGCGTTGCGCAGATCGTTAATCGATTTCTCGTCTTCGGCGTGAAGGCCGGCGCTGCAGAAGAGCCCAACCACAATCGCGAAGACGAGTTTGAGCTTCACATTGGAAATTCTAGGCCGGGTCCCGTTAGTTGCAGCCGAAAATAAAAAAGGCCAGGTCGCCAAGCGACCCGGCCTTTTTGTCCAGGTTGCCGCATACGGACAACCTGAACGAAGTGGTTATTTGCCGTAATGTGTGCTTGCGGTTGTCGTGGTGGCAGCTGCCTCCTTGTGCTGAGCGCAGGCTCCCAAACTTAACGCGCCGGCCAAAACGGCCATAATCATGATCGCTTTTAATAGTTTCAATCTAGTTTCGCCTCCTTTCCGTGCTGGTTGCTTCGACGTTCTAGGCGATGAACATATTTGACGCAACGCCTTTTTTGTAAGCTGGTTGCTACAATCTATTCGCGGATGACCACCGGGGTGGTTTCATCAACCAGCTCAAAGAGCTCGACTACGTCCGTGTTGCGCATCCGAATACAGCCGTGGCTCGCCGGGGTGCCGATCTTGTCTTCGTGCTTTGTCCCGTGAATATAAATGAACCGGTCCCGGGTATTGGCGTTGTGGTCGTCCAGGCCGTCGAGCCAGAGAATGCGCGACATCACCAAGTCTTCTGTGGACGGAAGCGGATCCTCCGGACCAAGCGCGACGCGGCTGCGAAAAATCGTCCCATGTGGCAGATCGCCGCCGATCTTCTGGGCTATCCGGAAATTGCCCGTGGGTGTCTTAAAACTGCCTTCCTGTGTGCCAATGCCGAAGCGAGACGTGGAAATTGGATATGAGCGAACGGTTTCGCCGTCCTGCGTCAGAGTGAGCTGCTGGTCGCGAATCGAAATATCGATGCTGGTGCGTGGACTTTGCATGACTTGAAACCGGCCTTACAATTCGCTCGGCCGTGAGGAAAGAATATCACGTAGCAATGGCAGGTGCCACCCGCCCTCAGTCGCCGCAGCGACTTACGGCGCGGCGAGAGCTCGTAGTGCAACATCAACCCAAATGCCGCACGCCATGAAAAATTATAGGGTCGCGATTGTAGGTGCGACCGGAGCTGTGGGTGCCGAGCTTTTGAAGGTTCTGGAGCGCCGAAGTTTTCCAGTGGCCAGTCTTCGCGCATTGGCTTCCGGCAAATCCGCCGGCAAGAACGTCTCGTTTCGAAACCAGCCCGTTGCAGTCGAAGAATTGCGCGAAGATTCGTTCAAGAATATCGACCTCGCATTTTTCAGCGCCGGCGGAGAGCGATCCCGAAAATTTGTGCCGATTGCGCGCGATGCAGGCGCAGTGGTAATCGACAATTCCTCGACCTTCCGGATGGATCCGGCGGTGCCGCTGGTGATTCCGGAAATAAATCCGGATGACGTGAAGAAGCATCGGGGCGTCATTGCGAATCCAAACTGCACGACGGCCGTTGCCTTGATGGCGATCTATCCATTACACCGCGCATTTAGGGTTCAGCGCATCTTTGCCGCGAGCTATCAGGCGGTTTCAGGCAGCGGCGCGCAGGCGATTGCCGAACTGAAGGACCAGGTGCACGCAAGCGCCGAAGATCGTCCCCCGACACCGAAAGTTTATCCGCATCCAATCGCATTTAACGTTTTGCCGCACGTCGATGTTTTCCTCGAAAGCGGTTACACCAAAGAAGAAATGAAAATGCAGGATGAAGGTCGCAAGATCATGCATCTGCCGGAATTTCGAGCGTCGGTAACGTGTGTGCGCGTTCCGGTTTACCGCGCCCATTCCGTGGCGGTCAGCGCCGAATTCGAAAAACCTGTGTCAGTCGACCAGGCGCGCGAAGTTCTCGCGAAAGCGCCCGGGCTCGAACTTGTCGACGAACCACACAACAGCCGTTACCCTATGCCGCTGGAAGTTGCCGGCAAAGATAATTGCCAGGTCGGACGCGTCCGGCGCGATTGCGCGCTGGAAAATGGTCTGGCGTTTTGGGTCTCCGGCGATCAGTTACTCAAGGGCGCAGCGCTCAACGCAGTCCAGATTGCCGAGCTGCTTTAGCGACCGCGGCGATTAATCGCGCGGGATCATTGAGGCAGAAAAGGCCGGTGCAGCACCAACACGACCGAGATGCGCCCTGCAATCAAAATGAGCAGTGCCGCGAGAAACTGCACGTGGGTTGACACGCCGATACCGCTGTATCTTTTCAGTAGCCATGCCAGGAGAGGACACGCTGCGATGCCTGAAAACATTGCAAACCAGCCGTTCGTTATCGGCCAAGGTCCCTGGTGTATGAGAAGAGCCAGTCCG